>DATLHN010000779.1:0-10156 GCA_035539875.1 Armatimonadaceae bacterium | reverse complement strand
GGTAGGTTCTTATGCTCAACCAGGAAGATCACGGACAGTCAGGCGGGGAGAACCCGCCCGGGCCGGTGCAGGCGCGGGCCGGGCGGGAGCGCTTCCCGTGCCCGAACTGCGGCGGCGACATGCGCTACGACCCGCAGGCGTCGGCGCTGAAGTGCCCCTACTGTGGCACCGTGCAACCCGTCCCCGCCTCCGTCGCCGAGGGCTTGGCCTCGGTAGCGGAGCGCCCCCTGGAGTCGTACCTCGACCCGTCGCTGGCGCGCATGGAGCGGCTCTCCGAGGCGGCCCTGCAGGTCCAGTGCTCGGGCTGCGGCAGCGTCGTGGAGTTCGAGCCACCGGAGGTCGCCGGCTCCTGCCCGTTCTGCGGGGCGCAGATCGTGGCGCAGCCGCGGGCGGCCGACCCTCTCGTCGCTCCCGAAGGCGTCCTGCCCTTCTCCATAAGCGAGAAGCAGGCGCGCGCGAGCGTGCGCGACTGGCTCGGCTCCCGCTGGTTCGCGCCGAACGCGCTGAAGAAGCAGGCGCAGCAGGGCGGCGTCAGCGGCGTCTACGTCCCGTTCTGGACCTACGACTCGCAGACCTACAGCCGCTACCGCGGGGAGCGCGGCGAGCATTACTACGAGACGGAGTACTACACCGACTCGGAGGGCAAGCGCCAGTCCCGTCAGGTGCAGAAGACCCGGTGGTACCCGGCGTCGGGCAGCGTGTCCCGCTTCTTCGACGACGTGCTGGTCGCGGCCACGCAATCTATCCCGACCGCGAAGCTGGACGCCCTGGAGCCGTGGGGACTGGAGAACATCAAGGGGTACGAGCCCGGCTACCTCTCCGGCTACAAGGCGCAGCGCTACCAGGTCGAGCTGGCGCAGGGCTTCGAGATCGCGAAAGGGGTCATGGCGGGCGTGATCCACAACGACGTCTGCCGGGACATCGGCGGCGACGTCCAGCGGGTTCACGACGTCGATACGCGCCACTCCGACGTCACGTTCAAGCACATCCTGCTGCCGATCTACATCAGCGCGTACCGCTACCAGGGCAAGGTCTTCCAGGTGATCGTTAATGCCCGCTCCGGCGAGGTGCAGGGCGACCGCCCGTACAGCGTCTGGAAGATCGGCGCGCTGATCCTGCTCATCCTCATCGTCCTTTTCCTGATCTACGCCAACGGCGGCGGGGGCCAGTAGCGGGGTCGCGTAGCAGTCGCAGTAGATTCAGAGCGGCGGGCGGGGGCCACGCCCCGCCCGCCGCATACTCTTTCTTTCCTCACCCATGCACGACACCCTTTCCCTCAACGGCGTCTGGAAGCTCGCCTGGAACGACGACTTCCCGGGAAACCTCACCGCGCCCGACCTGCCGGGGCGCTGCCTGCTCGACGCGCCCGTTCCGGGGCCGGTCCACGGAGCGCTGATGGACGCCGGGATGCTGGACGACCCGCGCGTGGGCCTGAACAGCCTGAAGGCGCGCTGGGTCGAGGAGGTGTACTGGTGCTACCGGCGCACCTTTGCGACGCCCGCGCACCTGGATGCGGAGACGCCCGCGTGGCTCTGCTTCGACCGGCTAGAGATGATCGCGACGGTCTTCGTGAACGGCGTCGAGGTGGGACGGCACGCGAGTGCGCACCGGCCCGCCCGTATCGACGTCAGCGGGAAGCTAAAGCCGCCGGGCGGGGAGAACACGGTCGGGGTGCTGCTGGAGGCGGGCCTGTTCGACGTTGCCGACAAGCCGGGCCGTGACTACCGGCAGAGCCCGCAGTCGCTGCTGACGAAGATACACTGGCACCGGCGCGGCCAGTGGCAGCGCGGCTGGGACTGGCAGCAGCGCCTCCTGAACGTCGGCATCCTCGGCGATGTGCAGTTGGAGTGGGCCGACGTTCCCATCGTCGATCAGTGGCAGATCTACGCGACCGTCAGCGACGACCTGAAGACCGCGACCTTTCACGCCCGGGCAGTCGTCGTCAACCAGACGCCGCGCGCCGCCGCCGGGGTGCTGCGCATGAACGTGGGAGGGCAGGAGGCGAGCGCGGAGGCCCTCCTCCCGCCCGGCAAGACCGCCCTTTCTCTTGCCGTAACCCTCGATAACCCCGAACTCTGGTGGCCCGTCGGGCACGGCGAGCAAAAGCGCTACGCCGTCGAAGCGGCGCTGGAGGTAGACGGATCGGTTCAAACCGTCGCGCGGCGAACCGGGGTCCGCAAAGTGGAAGTTGACCAGTCGGCGCACCCGGTCGAGGGCAAGCACTTCATCCTCAAGGTCAACGACCGCCCGATCTTCTGCAAGGGCGGCAACTGGGTGCCCGCGGACATGCTCTACTCCACGGTCACGCCCGAGCGGTACCGGGAGTTGGTGGACGTCGCCCTCGACGCCAACTTCAACCTACTGCGAATATGGGGCGGCGGCGTCTTCGCCGACCGGGCGCTACTGGACTACTGCGACGAGAAGGGCGTGCTGGTCTGGCACGACTTCCTGTTCGCCTGCTCGAAGTACCCGGGCGACGACCCGGCGTTCGCCGCCGAGGTGACGCGCGAGGCGACCTGGGCCGTGCGGGAGATGGCGCACCACCCGTCGCTCGTGGTCTGGTGCGGCAACAACGAGATAGAAGAAGGTGACTGGCACTGGGGCTGGCAGCAGGAGGGGCGCATCTCGCAGCACTACGCCCTGTTCCACCGCGACCTGCCGCGCATCGTCACGACCGAGGACCCGAGCAAGTTTTACTGGATCTCGTCGCCCTTCTCGCCGGACTACAAGAGCCCGCGCGACCCCACCGTGGGCGATCAGCACCCGTGGGGAGTCTGGATCGGGCAGAACGAGCCGGACTGGTGGGCCTACCGGACGTACGTGGACCGCTACCCCAACGAGGGCGGCGTGATGGGCTGCTCGTCTCCGGCCACTCTGCGCCAGTTCCTGCCCCCGGACCAGCAGCGCCTGCTCTCGCCCGTCTGGGAGCACCATGACAACCCGTTCGCGGTGAACGGCGCGCGCCCCGGCGACCTCGGACGCTCCTACTCGATGGTCAAGTTGTGGACGGGCCTCGACCCGCTCGCGCTGGATATGGACCGCTACGCGTACGTCAGCGGACTGCTCCAGGCGGAGGGGCTGACGGAGTACATCGCGAACTACCGACGGCGGATGTTCTCGTCGTCGGCGGCGATCTTCTGGATGTTCAACGACTCGTGGCCGACGACCCACTCGTGGACCGTCATCGACTGGTACCTGCGCAGGAAGCTTAGTTTCCACCCCGTCCGCCGCGCCTTCCAGCCGGTGACGGTCGTGGTCGCGGCCGATCCCGACGGCACCGTCCGAGCCTACGGGGTGAACGAAACGCTGGAGGAGTGGACCGGGCGCTTTCTCGCGGGCACGTTCGGCCCGCGCGACTTCGCGCGGGACTCCGGCGACGAGAGGGTCACCCTGCCGCCGAACGCGGCCGTCGTGCTGCACACGTGGGACACGGACGGCCTGCCGCCGGAGCGCCCGATCCGCGGCACGTTCGCCGCGCTTACGACGGACGCCCACGTCCCGGTGGCGCAGCACCGCCTGCTGCCAGCCCGCTTTCACGAACTCTGCCTGGAGCGCGACCCGAAGATCGACGTGCGGCTGGAGAACGGGGTGCTTACGCTGCGAAGCGACGCGTTCGTCTGGGGCGTCTGCCTGGACGTGGACGGAGAAAGGCCGGTCGCGGACAACTGCTTCGACCTGCTGCCGGGGGTGGCCTACACCCTGCCGTGGGACGAAAAGGAATTGGGTGAGCCCCGCATCCTGCGCGTCGGAAACCGGGATGCGCTGCCGTAAGGGCGCGCCCGCAGCGGCGGTCAGGAGTTGCCTGACAGCACACCTATAAATGTCATCAACACTCTTTTACTATCAGGGGTAGAGGATAAGATCGTTTTCCCCGCCGGCCCCGAGGGTAAACCGGCATCATTACGATGCCGACAACACAGACAGCTGCGCCTGGAACGTCAGCGAGTGTGGCACGGGCAGGGGACAAGATGATGGCGTACGCAGAGCCGAGGCCCGAACGACAGGCGACTTCCGCGCCCGACCTACCGGCGGCGGAAGGCGCGGCGGTTCGCGACGAACTTAATTTCCGGGAGATGGAGCGCAAGGGCTGGCCCCTGGTAGCCGCTGGCTACCGCGTCGAGGTCTGCGAGGGCCGGGAATCCCTCTGGGTAACCCTGCGGAGTACGGAGCAGCGGCCCGGGGGAAACGCCGGGTTCGCGTTGCGCACCGCATGGTCCCCCGGCTCGCCGTTGCGGGTCGAGACGTGCGAGGACGGGGACGACTTCCGGGCGTTCGCCGTGCGTTCCTCCCTGGGCAGGATGCGGGTGCGGGTCCGCGTGCCCGACCGCGACAGGCCGCTAGTGCGGTGTACGGTCCGGCTCACGCCCGCGGGGGACCTCACCCTGCCGCAGCAGCACTGGCCTCGGGACCTCTACCCCGTCGACGGAAGCGGCGACCCGGCGGGGACGTCGGGCGGGGTGCGCACGGCGCACTGCGGGCCGGACGCCGGTCTGGTCTACCTCGCGATGCAGACGCCGGAGCCGCGCAGTCTGCTGTACGTCCAGAACCTGGGCGCGCTGCACGATTACTTTCGGGCGACGGGCACGCGGCCGGAGGGGGTCGTGGGCGGAAAGTGGCCGGAACTGGGGTTTCAGCCGCCCGCGCGCGGCGCGACTCCGCTTCCGGCGGGCCGGGAGGTGACCGTCTCGGACGTCGTCCTGTGCGTCGCGGACCAGACGCCGACGGACGAAAGTGAATCCGCCCGGCTCTTCCTGGACCTCCTGTCCGAGGCGTATCGGGAGATAGACCGCCCGGCGGAGTCTGCCGAGGACTTCTGCGAAGAGCCGCGGCGGCGCGACTGAGGCGCGCGAGCACGAGCGCGCGCGCGGAGATGCATGTCGGCATGGAGATTCCCGAGACGCACCGCTGGGACCTGACGCAGACCGAGGCGGTCGCGCTCCAGAAGCAGTTGGCAGGGCAGGTCGTACGAACGCTCGACTTCGACCCGACCGCCATCCGGACGGTGGCGGGCGTCGACTGCTCGCTGCGGGGAGAGGGGCAGGCGGCTATCGTCGTGCTCTCGTGGCCGGACCTCGCCCCGGTCGAGACGGCGGTCGCCACGGCCCCCCTGGCGTTCCCCTACGTACCCGGGCTGCTCTCGTTCCGCGAGACGCCGCTGGTGCTGGCCGCGCTGGCGAGGCTGGAGACCGCACCCGACCTCCTGATGATCGACGGGCAGGGGCTGATCCACCCGCGCCGCTTCGGCATCGCCTGCCACGTCGGCGTGCTGACGGGCATACCGAGCATCGGGGTGGCCAAGTCGCCGTTCGTCGGTAAGAACGAGGAGCCGGGGCCGGAGCCGGGCGACTGGTCGCCGGTCGTGGACCGGGGCGAGGTGATCGGGGCGGCGCTTCGGACCCGCGCGAGGGTGAAACCGCTCTACGTCTCCCTCGGGCACCGCATCGACCTGCCGACGGCGCTCGAGTTCGTGACGCGGGCCACGCGCGGCTACCGCCTGCCGGAGACGACGCGCGCCGCGCACAACCTGGCGGGCGGCGCGGACCCGGAACCCGTCCCGGACCCGCGCCGGCTCCGCCCGGTCCCGCCGAAGTCCCCGGAGCAGACCTCGCTCTTCTGACTACGCGGCCGCGGCGGGGACCTTGCCCGCGCGCTGCTCGTAGGCGTCGATGTCCCCCTCGTGCTGGAGGGTCAGGCCGATGTCGTCCAGCCCCTTGAGCAGGCATTCGCGGCGGAACGGATCGACCTCGAAGGACGCTGCAAAGCCGCCCGGCCCTTCCACCACGCACCGCTCCAGGTCCACGGTCACCTGCGCGCCTGGCTCGGCCTGGAGACGGCCCATCAGATCGTAGACCTGCTCCTCCGGGAGGGTGACGGGCAGGATGCCGTTCTTGAAGCAGTTGTTGTAGAAGATGTCCGCGAACGACGGCGCGATCACGGACTCGAAGCCGTAGTCGAGCAGGGCCCAGGGGGCGTGCTCCCGGCTGGAGCCGCACCCGAAGTTCTTGCCGACGACCAGCACCTTCGCGCCCCGGAGCGCCGGGGCGTTCAGCTCGAACTCGGGGTTCGGCGTCGTGCCGTCGGCGAGGTAACGCCAGTCGAAGAAGAGGAACTGCCCGAAGCCAGTCCGCTCGATCCGCTTGAGGAACTGCTTAGGGATGATCTGGTCGGTGTCCACGTTCACGCGGTCCATCGGGGCCGCGACCGCCGTCAGTTTCGTAAAGGGTTGCATGGTTGTAGCGTTCTTCTCCCGGTTTTCCGGTCGGACGTCGCCGCCGATGCCGGTGTTTCGTCGTTTCCGTCTTGTCAGAAGGCACTCTTCGTAGCGCGCCACGCGCGTGAAGCCGAGCTTTTCGTAGCACCGGGCCGCCGGGCGGTTGTCGGCGCGCACGTTCAGGCCGACGTGCTCGACGCCCTCGGCCAGCAGGTTGCGGCAGAGAGCGGCGCAGGCGCGCGTCGCGAGCCCCTGCCCCCGGGCGTGCGGCAGGGTCGCCACGTTCCCGAGCGCGGCCACCCGCTCGCGCGGCGCGCAGACGTGAACGCCCGCGACGCAGAGCAGTTCTCCGCCGCCGCTGCCCGGTTCGCCGCCGTGTCGGCGCACGCCGACGTACTGCCCGGTCTCCAGCATCCTCAGGTCGAACCAACCGCGCGGGTACGCCGCCCGGTAGAACGCCTCTACCTCGTCCCGGTCCGCGGGCGACAGGCGCACGACCACGCCCTCCCCGACGTCGCAATACCGCTGCGGCGCGGCCGCGTCCGCGAGCGCCATCCGGTAGTGGACGCCGTGCGACTCGGCACGGTACGGGCGCACGAGCGCGGACGCCGCCCCGACGTTCAGGTGGGCGTACACCCGCTCCGGCATCTCCGGCGCGAGCGCGGTCAGGAGGTGGCGCATCGCACCCTCCCGCGCCGGTTCCGTGGCGGCGAGCAGGATCGACAAATCGTCGCTCGCCGCGTACAGCAGCGCTATCGCGCGGACCTTCCCGCCTTCCTCCAGGGCGTACCACGCCGTGTGCGGCCAGAAGAAGTCGTCCAGGTCCCCGATCTCGTACAGGTGCGCCGCCGCGTTCGGGCGGTAGTACGCGCGTATCGCCTCCCGATCCGTCACCCGGACGACGCAGGCGCTCACGCCGCTCCCCCGGCACCGACCGTGAACTGCGCCGCGTAGATAGTCGGCGGGTACCAGACGAGTTCCCCGCTTTCGTCCGGCAGCAGCAGGCCGTCCCACCGCTCCTCGGGCACGCCGGACGCCCGCAGTTCGTCCGCGGTGTAGTCCCCGTGCATCTCGAAGCCGGTCACCCCTAGCGGGAAGGGGGCGGCGGCGTACAAACGCCGCCCGAACGCAACCAGCCAGTCCTGCAGCGTCCGCTCCCACGCGCCCGGCTCGCACGTCTCCCCGTTGCCGAACGGGAATGGGCCGACCTCCGGGTACACCGCCCCGAGCGCGCCCACCGGAACGTACACGCTCACCCAGTCGCGCGGTTCACCGTCCAGCCGGTACGCCCCGAAGCCGGCGGCGACGCGTTGCCCGTCGGGCAGGAAGGCCACGGCGTAGAAGCCGCAGCTCCGGTACTCGTCGTCCGGCGCGGGCCGGATCGCCGCGCGCTCCGCCCTTCCCTGTTCCTCAGGCTCCACGTCCCGCCGCAGATACGGCCCGTCCCACCCCGGGAAATCCAGCGCCGCCTCGACCGCGGCGTTCAGGCGCGCGTCCGACGGCGGACCGAGTTCGACGGACAACTCGTAGTAGCCGCCCGCCCAGGTATCCGCGGACCTCGTGAAGACGAGCATCAGTCTCCCGCTATCGGCTTCGCGGCGCGCAGGACGACGCGCTGCCAGGCGAAGCGCGTGTCGCCCGTGGCATCGTCGGCGCGGATGCGGAAGGCGGCGCGGGCCGCCTCCGGGGCGTCGGCGAAGAGGCGGCGCACGCGTTCGGCCGGTTCGCCCGCGCAGCCCGCCGTCTCCAGCCAGTCGTTCAGACCTATCTCGATGGCGCCGCCCACGCTGTCCAGGTGGGTTACCGCCAGGCCCGCCGCCTCGCAGAGGTAGTGCCACTCCGACGGCGGCAGGTTGCGCCCGTGCGACGGGTCCCGCTCCTTCTCCACGGCGTTCTGCCAGTCCGCCACCACAGAATCGCCGTCCGGAACGGTCGTGTCGCCGAGGACGAAGACGCCGCCGGGACGCAGGACGCGGGCGACCTCGCGGACGAACGCCGACACGTCGGGGAAGTGGTGCGGCGCGATCCGGCAGGTGACCAGGTCGAACGAGCCGTCCGGGAACGGCTGCGCGTTTGCCGGGGCCTCGACCCACTCGACGTTGTCAACGCCCTCGGCTTCGGCCCGTCTGCGCGCCTGTTCCAGCATCCCGGTGGAGACGTCCGTGCCGACCACCGAGAGCACGTGCGGCGCGAACGCCAGCGCGGTGAACCCGGCCCCGGTCGCTACATCCAGCACCGCCATGTCCGTGCCCGGGTTCGCCAGGTCCAGCATGCGCCGCAGCGTCTCGTCGCTCCAGGACGCCCAGCGCTCGTTGTACCGGGCCGCCTGCCGGTCGAACTGCTCTCGCGCCGCCGCTACCGTATCGCTCGTCGGTTTCATGGTCATGGCCCGCCCCCTCACGCTCCCAGATTTTGAGCGCGCCTACTTGGCGACTTCGCGGACGTCCACCAGGCGTCCGGCGATGGCGGCGGCCGCGGCCATCTGCGGGCTGACCAGGTGCGTGCGCCCTCCCTTACCCTGCCGCCCCTCGAAGTTGCGGTTGCTGGTGGAGGCGCAGCGCTCGCCCGGCTGGAGGATGTCCGGGTTCATACCCAGGCACATGGAGCAGCCCGGCTCGCGCCACTCGAAGCCCGCCGCCTTGAAGACCACGTCCAGGCCCTCCTCCTCGGCCTGCTTCTTGACCTGCTGCGAGCCGGGGACGCACAGGGCGCGCAGGCCCGGCTTCACCTTCTTGCCCGCCAGGATCGACGCCGCCGCGCGCAGGTCCTCGATGCGCCCGTTGGTGCAGGAGCCGAGGAAGACGGTGTCGAGTGCAATGTCCGTGATCTTCATCCCGGCGGTCAGGCCCATGTACTCCAGGGCGCGCTCCGCCGAGCGCTGGTCCGCCGCGTCGGCAAACGACGACGGCTCGGGCACCGCGCCCGTGACGGGCACGACCATGCCGGGCGACGTGCCCCAGGAGACGTGCGGCGCGATCTCCGCGCCGTCCAGTTCCACCAGGCGGTCGTAGGTCGCGCCGGGGTCGGTGGCCAGTTCCCTCCAGGCCGCGACCGCCTCGTCCCACGCCGCGCCCTGGGGAGCCTGCGGGCGGCCCCGGAGGTAGGCGAAGGTCGTCTCGTCCGGGGCGATCATCCCGGCCCGCGCCCCGGCCTCGATGCTCATGTTGCAGACGGTCATGCGGCCCTCCATCGAGAGCGAGCGGATGACGGAACCGGTGTACTCGACCACGTAGCCCGTCGCGCCGTCGGTGCCGATCTTGCCGATGATCGCGAGGATGACGTCCTTGGCGGTGACCCCCGGGCCGAGTTCGCCGTTGACGCGAATCTCCATCGTCTTGGGGCGGCCCTGCGGCAGGCACTGCGTCGCCAGGACGTGCTCGACCTCGGAGGTGCCGATGCCGAAGGCAAGCGCGCCGAACGCGCCGTGGGTGGAGGTGTGCGAGTCGCCGCAGACGATCGTCATGCCCGGCTGGGTCAGGCCCAGTTCGGGGCCGATGACGTGGACGATGCCCTGGCGCGACGAGTGCAGGTCGTAGAGCGTGATGCCGAACTCCCGGCAGTTGCGGGCGAGGGTGTCCATCTGCAGGCGCGAGATGTCGTCCGCGATGGGGAGGGAGCGGTCGGTGGTGGGGACGTTGTGGTCCATGGTCGCGACCGCGCGCTCGGGGCGGCGCACCTTGCGCCCGGTCATGCGCAGCCCGTCGAACGCCTGCGGGCTGGTGACCTCGTGGACCAGGTGCAGGTCGATGTAGAGCAGCGCGGGCTTGCCCGACTCCTCGCGCACCACGTGCGCGTCCCATATCTTCTCGAAAAGCGTCTTCGGCATCGGCGTACTCCTGAAAGAACCGCGGTATGCCGTTATTATAGGCTTGCCCGACTGCCCCCGTCCAGCATATACTTCTAATCAGAACGATAGACAGGACCTATGGAAAGACACTTACCCTT
>DATLHN010000778.1:0-1761 GCA_035539875.1 Armatimonadaceae bacterium | reverse complement strand
CGTTTTCGCTTGACGCGGCTTCTCTGGTCATCGATTGTAGGTGCGTCTTTCCCCCGCCCGCGAGCCCGCCATGCCCCGCTTCCTCGCCGCGCTTGCCCTCCTTGCCGCGCCTGCGGTCGCGCAGGCTCAGGAGGCGCCCGTCCTCGTCTACCTGCTGGCCGGGCAGTCGAACATGGTGGGGCACGCGAAGGTGAGCGTGATGGACTACCAGGCGACGCAGCCCGCCACGCGCGAGCTGTGGGCGCCGTTCCGTCACGGCTCTGCCTGGGTCGAGCGCGACGACGTGTTCGTGAAGTTCCTCGACCGCAAGGGGAAGCTGACGGTCGGCTTCGGCGCCCCGAAGTGCATCGGGCCGGAGCTCGGCTTCGGGCAGGTACTCGGCGACCGCTACCCGCAGCCGGTGCTGCTCATCAAGGCGGCGTGGGGCGGCCGCAGCCTGTACAGGGACTTCCGCCCGCCCTCGGCAGGATTGCCGCCGCGCGAGGCGCTCGACAAGATGCTCGCCGACCTGAAGAAGCGAAAAGCCGATGCCACGGAGGATGACGTGAAGGCGCCGTTCGGCGCGTCGTACCGGGCGATGCTGGACGAGTACCGCAACACGATGAAGGACCTCGGCACGCACTTCCCGACGCTCGCCGGACGGAAGACGGAACTGGCCGGGTTCGTCTGGTTCCAGGGGTGGAACGACATGATCTCGGCGGAGGCCACGGCCGAGTACGCGGCGAACCTCAGCCACCTGATCCGCGACGTTCGGAAGGACCTGGGCGACGCGAAGCTGCCGGTGGTGGTCGGCGAGATGGGCGTGGACGGCGACAAGGCGAACGACGGCGTCAAGCGCTTCAAGGCGGCGCAGCAGGCGGGGACGAACCGCGACGTGTTCCGCGGCAACGCCGTGCTGGTGAAGACGGACGTGCACTGGGACACGGAGGCGGACGCGATCTATCGCAAGGGCTGGCGCGAGAACCTGGAGGCGTGGAACCGCGTCGGCAGCGACTTCCCCTACCACTACCTCGGCAGCCCGCGGACGCTACTGGGCGTCGGCCGGTCGCTCGGCGAGGCGGCGGTCGCGTTGCGGGAGCGGAAATGATTGTTTCCGCCACCCCACCCACCGGGTCGCGGAAACATGTCACGTCGTCAGAGAAACACGTCTAATAATTCAGATGGCGGCCGAAACGCCTGTCGGGCGTGAGAGTTGCGCGGCATCCGGCCCGCGACTCGACGAACCAGCGCTGCCGCGCCCGGGGTTGATTCTGGACAACAAATCGCCAATAATCCTGACAGTCTCGGGCGTCCCGCGCCCTACGATTTTCGTACCCGATGATTCCTAACTGTTGGTCCGTTTCGCCCAGACGGGCGGGGAGCGCCTCGCGATGTTAGCCGTCCACCCGTTCGCCCTTATGCCCGTGCATCCCATCAACGAAGCCGAATCCATCCTCCGGCCCACCGACCCCCGGTTTCAGTCGCTCATCTACCAGACGACGGACGTGGCGGTGGTCCGCGACCTCCTGACCGACCCACAGCTCGTGCCGAAGGGGCTCGTCCTGGACGAGGTCGGGAGCCTCCGTGCGATCTTCTGGCAGCTGCGGCCCGGCCGCTGAGTCACGACCCGTCGCGCCTCAAGGTCCGACGCGCAGCACTGTCCAGTCGTGGTTCGGAGCCCCGAAGGGGCGGCAGCCAATAGCCCAGGGCGCAAGCCCTGGGCCGCGTCGGCGTAGTTCGTGGGAGCAACGCCAATCAGACACCGCTCAGGCTGCCCGGGGT
>DATLHN010000777.1:0-2360 GCA_035539875.1 Armatimonadaceae bacterium | reverse complement strand
CTGTTCGTACTCACGCCGACGGACAAGGACGTCGCGCGGGCGGCGGAGGCGTCCGAAGCGCGCATCGCCGAGGCGGCGCGTCAGGGAAATGTCGTCACGGACCCCGACGCCGTCGCGCCCGAGCGCGAGGCGCTCCAGCAGGTCCTGACGCAGGCGGAGAACCCGCGCGGCATCCGCTTCTCCCGCCTGCGCGCGGAGGGCATCCGGCTCGGGCCGGGCGAGGACGGCCAACCCGTCCTGGAGATTCCCTCCGTTCTGATCTCGCGCGAGGAGGGGGCGGAGGTCCGGGTCACCGGGCGACTGCCGGTGACGTACGGGGCGGATAGACCGCCGCGGGAGGGCAGGGAGTACCCGCTGATCGCCATTACCGCGAACCGGCCCCTGCAGGTCGAGGCGGTTGTGCCGGAGCAGGATCTGAGCCTCCTCCTCGGCGTCGCGCGCGAGGCGGGCGTCGACCTGACGGGAGGGGACGAGGCGCAGAAGCCGGTGGTAGGCGGGCGAGTGGCCGGAACCGTCTCGCTCGGGGGGACGCTGGCGAAGCCCGAACTGGGCGGCGGGCTGGATATCACGGACGGCTCCCTGCGCCTGCCGAAGGTAAACGGCCGCGAGGTGTTCAACACGGTCGAGGACTTCGACCTCCGGCTCGCCCTGGTCACGCCCGAGGACGCGACCGCGCCGCCGCGTATCGAGGTCCGCGAGGGGGTGCTCTCGCTCGGCGCTCCGGGCGGAGGGGACGGGCGCGGGACGCTGACCCTCGCCGGGAACGTGGAGGTCAGTGACCTGCGCGACCTGCTCAACGCGATCGGCAACGGGCGCGTCCTCGCCAACGGAGATACGCCCGCCGAGGCCCCCGCTTTCGGCACCGGCACGCGCCTCGACCTGACGCTGACGGCAAACGGTCTGCGCCCGGAGGCGAGCAATCTGCTGCGGCGTGGGGAAGGGTTCCGGGCGAAGATAGACGGCGAGGTGCGGATCACGGGGTCTCTGCGCTCGCCCCTGATCGCGACGCCGAACGAACGCCCGCTGGAGATACGCGACGCGCGCGTGCGGATGCCCTCGATCAGCGGACCGGAACCGAAGCCGCGCGACCCCGATCTTCCGAACCCCCGCTTCGACATGCGGGTCACGCTCGCGAACAAGGCCACCATCGAGAACACGAGTCTGATCTCCTTCGCCTTCGACGCCGTTGGCGACGTGAACGCGGGCGGGTCCCTGGCCCGGCCGGACATCACCGGGAAGTTCGAGACGCTCGGCGGCTTCCTCCAGTACTTTACGGCGCGCTTCCGGGTGCAGAAAGGCGGGGAGTTCGGCTTCCGGCTCGCCGGGGGCGACGCCTACCTATCCTTCGAGAACGTCACGGCCACGGCAAGATCGAACCGCACCCTGCGCGGCGACCAGCGCGTGAGTGAGCGCTACACCATCACGGCCACGCTGGACGGTCGGCTGAATCTGGGCGAGGGCGTCGAGGCCACCGAGATCGACCCGGCGAGCCTTCTGACGCTCAGCGCGGACCCGTTCCTCTCGCAGCAGGACATCATTGGGGTCATCGGAAGTCGCGACCAGTTCGAGGCCGCCGCGCGCGGGGACATCGGCCTGGCGCTGCGCTCCGGCTTCGAGCAGGTCTTCGCGTCGGGCGTACTGCCGGGACTGTTCGCGCCGATCGAGGAGCGTCTGGCGTTCTCGCTCGGGCTGGAGGAGTTCGCGGTGGAGTACGCGCCGGAAGCGCCGCTGACGCTGCGCCTTTCGAAGCGATTCCCCGAGCCGTTCGACCGGTTCCTGGTCTCCTACTCCCGGTCGCTGAGCGACAGCGGGCGGCAGCCGGGAGAGCCGCTCCCGTTCACCCTGGGACTGCTCTACGAGTTCGCGGAGGTGGGGCGTGGCCGCCGCTACGCGCCGCGCATCTCGGTGGGCGCTTCGACCGACGAACAGCGCGATCACACCGTCTCACTGCGGGCTACGATAAACTATTAGGCGGGGGTTGCGTCTGAAGTAAAACGTGGGAAGGATACGAGCGCGGAGAAGGCGCATATTTCCCAAATGCTGTCACGAACGAGAGCCGGTACTGCGTCGGATTAAAGACGCTCCCCGAGGCGTTGCGCTGCCATGATATTCGCCATCAAAACCCGAAAAACGGTGGGGGAGAGTCTTGCGGAACCCCGCAAGAACCGGAAACTTTCCCCGGGCGAGGCTGTCTACTCAGGGGACGCAGTCGAGCAGCCGACGTACGGGGCAGGAGAAGGCGATACGGGAGCGAAGCCGGGGGGAGGGGACTCTCCCGAGGCGGTGCAAAGACACTCCCTGCCGGGACTTCCCGCCAGCGCCGCGGTCGCGTCGCCGTCAGAAGCGGCGGAGGCAGAGGC
>DATLHN010000776.1:0-3302 GCA_035539875.1 Armatimonadaceae bacterium | reverse complement strand
GTCCTTTAACTCCGACAATCCTCTTCTACGTCACCCAAAGGACAGGTATATGGAACAAGGTGCCGCCACCGCGGCGCACGCGACCGGGGTCCTGGTCGCGCTGTTCGTCGTCTTCCTCTCCGCCCAGATCGGGGCGGAGGTCGCCCAGAGACTCAAGATGCCCGCCGTCGTCGGCGAGATCGCGATGGGCTGCCTCGTCGGCCCCTCGGCGCTCGGCTGGGTGCGCCTCAACGAGCCGCTGGAGGTGCTGGCCGAGATCGGGGCCGTGCTGCTGCTCTTCTCGGTCGGCCTCGAAACGCGCCTCGGGGACCTGCGAAAGGTCGGCAAGGTCGCGAGCGCGGTCGGGGTCGCCGGGGTCGTGCTGCCGTTCGTGCTCGGGGCCGCCTGGGCGCACTTCGCCGGGTACGCCACGCCCAAGGCCATGTTCGTCGCCGCGGCGTTCGTTGCTACGTCCGCAGGCATCACGGCGCGCGTCCTCTCCGACATGGGCGTGCTCGGACGCACCGAAAGCCGGGTCATCCTCGGCGCGGCGGTGATCGACGACATCCTGGCCATGCTGCTGCTCGGGGTGGTCACCGCATTGCAGGGCGGAGGCGGGGTGGACTTCGCCCGGCTCGGGTTCGTGCTGATCCAGGCCATCGGCTTCGTCGCCGTCATCGCGCTGGTCGGGACGCGCCTGATGCGCCGCCGCGGCTCGCGGGTCCTCGACGCCCCGATCAGCCCGCTCTCGCCGCTCACGCTCTCGCTCGCGCTCTGCCTGGGCCTCGCCGCGGCGGCGTCCTACCTCGGCCTCGCGGCGATCATCGGGGCGTTCCTGGCGGGCATGGTGGTCGCCGAGGCCGACCAGCGGCACAGCCTGGAGAAGCAGCTCCAGCCCCTGATGGCGTTCCTGGTGCCGTTCTTCTTCGTCGTCACCGGCGCGAAGGTGGACCTGGCACAGCTCGGCAGCGCCCCCGCGCTCGGCATGCTGGCGGTGGTGACGCTGCTCGCCATCGTCTCCAAGCTGCTCGGCTGCGGCCTCGGCGCGCTCTCGCTCGGCCGGAAGTCCGCGCTGATCGTGGGGGTGGGCATGGTCCCGCGCGGCGAGGTCGGGATCATCGTCGCCAGCCTCGGCATGGCGGCGGGCGTCTTCACCGGCCAGGTCTACGCGGTCATCATCGCGATGTCGCTGCTCACCTCGGTCGTCGCCCCGCCGGTCCTCAAAGCCCTGCTGGCGAAGGACTCGCCCCCCGCGCGCGGAGACACCACGGAGACCGAGAACGCCGACGCCGACGAGAACGGCAGCCACCTGTCGAGCGTGGACGAGTCCGGTTACGATCAGCGCAGGTAGGAGCGCGAACACATCACGCCGCCCTGTCGTCGTACGTTGCAGAAGGGCAATGGAGGCGAGAAACGGAGAGGGGACAAGAGGAATTGACTCAGGACACGCCAGCCATCGCGGCGCTCGTGCTCGGCACGGGGTTCGCCGTCGCGGCACTTTCGGTGCTGTTAGCCGTCTGGCGAAACCGGGTGCCGTTGTGGTTCATCCCCTGGTGGGCGGCGCGGGCGCTCTCCACCGCAGAAGCGGACGAACAGCGCGAAGAAGCCCGGCTCTGGGGGGTAGTGTGTGGGGTGGCACTGTCTGCTTTCGCGTGGTCGCTCATCCAAACGGCCCTAATGCGCTAACGCCCGGCCAGCCGGTGGTAACGCCGCCGCTACCGCTGCCGCAGCGAACACATCGCGCCGTCCCGGCGTCATCCGGCGTCATAAGGAGCACCATGGTCAATTACCGCTTTCGCCTCGCCCTCGTCGCCGCCGCCCTCTGCGCGGGCCTGCTCGGAGTCGCCGCCGCCGCACCGGACCCCGTTGTACAAAGAGCCGAGCCCGAGCGGCAGCCCGGGGTGCCGACGCTGTGGCTCGTGGGCGACTCCACCGTGCGCGTCGGCACCCCGGGCCAGCAGGGCTGGGGCGACCCCCTGATCCCGATGTTCGACCCGGCGAAGGTGCGGGTCGTCAACCGCGCGATGGGCGGCCGGAGCAGCCGCTCCTTCCAGACGGAGGGGCGCTGGGACGCCGTCCTCGGCGAGGCGCGGCCCGGAGACTTCGTGATCGTCCAGATGGGGCACAACGACGGCGGGCCGCTCGCCGGGGACAACCGCGAGCGGGGCACCATCCGGGGCACCGGCGACGAAGCGCAAGAGGTGACGCTGACCCTGCAGAACGGCAAGAAGGAGGTCGTCCACACCTACGGCTGGTACCTCCGGAAGTACGTCGCGGACGCCCGGGCGAAGGGCATGACGCCGATCCTCTGCTCGCCTATCCCGCGCTGCCCCGCGCCCGGCAAGCCGATCGAGCCGGAGGGCGAGCCGACCGGCTACCGCGCCTACGCCAGGGAGGTGGCCGAGAAGGAGAAAGTTCCGTTCATCGACCTGTACGCCATCACGTGGCGGAAGTACATGAAGATGACCCCCGAGGAGGTGAAGAAGGCGTACTTCACCGAGGCGGACAACACCCACACCGGCCCGGCGGGCGCGGAGCTGAACGCCCGCAGCGTCGCCGAGGGTCTGAAGGCGCTGAAGGACGTCCCGCTGGCGGGCTACTTGAAGCCCGAGTACCGATGAGAGACTCCCCGACCCGCCGGAACGCGGCGGACGCGCCCGCCGGACTGTCCCCGGTCCGCATCGTCCTCGTCGGCGACTCCACCGTCCGCGATTACCCCGCGGACCGCCCGGACCGCGGCTGGGGCCAGTTCGTCCGGGAGCGGTTCAAGGACGGTACCGTCACGGTCGTCAACCTCGCCGCGAGCGGGCGCAGCACGAAAACCTTTATCGAGGAGGGGCGCTGGAAGAAGGCGCTCGCCGAAAAGCCGGACTACGTCCTGATCCAGTTCGGCCACAACGACTCCCACGCCCCGGGCAGGCCCGAGTCCACCGACGCGGCGACCGCCTACCGGGAGTACCTGCGCCGCTACGTCGACGAGGCCCGCGCCGTCGGCGCGACGCCGATCCTCGTGACCCCGATGGTGCGCCGCACATTCGACGCCCGCGGCAGGATCACCGGAAACCTCGGCCCGTACGCCGACGCCATGAAGGCGGTCGGGCGCGAGAAGAAGGCGGCCGTGATCGACCTGCACGCCGCCAGCCTGGCGCTCGCCGAGCGGCTCGGCCCGGAAAAGAGCGCGGAGTTCGCCAACAAGCCGGGCGACGCGACGCACTTCAACGAGAAGGGCGCGCGGGCGATGGCCGACCTGGTGCTGCGGGCGCTGCGGTGGCGGAGCCGAAGCTCAAAGACTACCTGAAAGCCCCGTGAACTACCCTCCGGTC
>DATLHN010000775.1:0-7694 GCA_035539875.1 Armatimonadaceae bacterium | reverse complement strand
GCAAATGTCCTTGACGGCCGGGGCGACCGGCGGTACGCTTATTTCGATGGTTACGCAAATGAGCAAAGAAGAAGAGACCGACTTCGTCCCGGCGTTCGAGCCGGTCGCCGCGTTCAAGGCGCTGGGCGACCCCACCCGGCTGCGCATCTTCCAGTTCCTGCGCGCGTGCTGCTGCCCTGTGGCGGTCGAGGAGTCGGGCGACGTGCGGCCGGTGGTCGGCCCCACGGTCGGCGAGGTCTGCTGCTCCGTCACGGGAGCCGGGCAGATCACTTCGACCGTGTCGCGCCACCTGCGGGAGCTGAAGCTCGCGGGCCTGATCACGATCGAGCGGCGCGGCAAGAACATGGTCTGCGGCGTCAACCGGCGCGCGGTCGCGGAGCTGGCCGCCTTCTTCGGCGACGAACCGGAAGGGAAGAACGACGATGGGTGCTGCTGAGACATTGATAGAGCGGGAAGACGTCCGCGAGGTCGTGCGCCAGAAGTACGGCGCGGCGGCGCTGACGGTGCTGGAGGGGCGGGGCGCGGCGTCCTGTTGCGGCGGCACCGTGGGCACTGACGGTAGTGATGCCACCAACGCAACCCAATCCTGCTGCGGGGGCGACGTCATCACGGGCGGCCTGTACTCCGACGTCGAGGCGGGCGAGATCCCCGAGGATGCCCTGCTCGCCTCGCTCGGGTGCGGCAACCCGACCGCGCTGGCGTCGCTCGCGCCCGGCGAGGTCGTGCTCGACCTCGGGAGCGGCGGCGGCATCGACGTGCTGCTGTCCGCGCGCCGGGTCGGCCCGACCGGCTTCGCCTTCGGCCTGGACATGACCGACGAGATGCTGGCGCTGGCCGAGAAGAACCGGGCCGCGGCGGGCGCTCCGACGAACGTCACGTTCCTGAAGGGCCACATCGAGCAGATACCGCTGCCAAACGACTCGGTGGACGTCATCATCTCCAACTGCGTGATCAACCTTTCGGCCGACAAGGATCGCGTCCTGGCCGAGGCGTTCCGGGTGCTGAAACCGGGCGGCCGGTTCGCCGTCTCCGACGTCGTGGTGGAGGGCGCGCTGCCCGCCGCCGTGCGCGCGGACATGGAGGCGTACGTCGGCTGCGTCGCGGGCGCGCTGGAGGTCTCCGACTACGTCGCGCGGCTGACGGCGGCCGGGTTCGCGGACGCCTCGGTCGAGCCGACCCGCCGCTACACGTTCGCGGACCTGGAGGCGACCACGTGCGTCTCCGCCGAGGTCGCGGCCCTGCCCGCCGAGGAGAAGGCGGCGCTGGACGGCCGCGTGATGGGCGCGTTCATCCGGGCCGTCAAGCCGAAGGCGGCGGCGGAAGCATGCTGCGGCCTGGACTGCTGCAAGGAGTAGCCGCCCTTCATGAGCAGCGCCCCAAGCAGCGCCGACCTCACGCCTCAGACCTGCCACCCGTCGGTGACGGGACGGCTCTCGTTTCTGGACCGGTACCTGACGCTCTGGATCTTCCTCGCGATGGTCCTGGGCGTCGGCCTCGGCTACTTCGCGCCGGAGGTCCCGGCGGCCATCACCGGCCTCTCGGTCGGCACGACCTCGATACCCATCGCGGTCGGGCTGATCGCGATGATGTACCCGCCGCTCGCGAAGGTGAAGTACGAGGAGTTGGGCGAGGTGTTCCGCAACACGCGCGTCCTCGCCCTCTCGCTCGTCCAGAACTGGGTCGTGGGTCCGCTTCTGATGTTCGGGCTCGCGGCGCTCTTTCTGGCCGACAAGCCCGAGTACGCGGTGGGCCTGGTGCTGATCGGGCTCGCCCGCTGCATCGCGATGGTGATCGTCTGGAACGACCTTGCGCGGGGGGATTCAGAGTACGCGGCGGGCCTGGTCGCGCTCAACTCCCTCTTCCAGGTCCTCTTCTTTCCGCTCTACGCCTACCTGTTCCTGAAGGTCCTGCCGCCGCTGGTCGGCGTCTCCTTCGGAGACCTGGACCTCTCGAAGATCACCGTCGGGGCGATCGCCGAGAGCGTCCTTATCTACCTCGGCATCCCGTTCCTGGCCGGGCTCCTGACCCGCGTAACGCTGCTCCGGGCGAAGGGGCGGGAGTGGTACGAGCGGGAGTTCCTCCCACGCGTCAGCCCGCTGACGCTCGTCGCGCTCCTCTTCACCATCGTCGTGATGTTCTCGCTCAAGGGCGACTACATCGTGCGCATCCCGCTCGACGTCGTGAGGATCGCGATCCCGCTCTGTATCTACTTCGCGGCGATGTTCCTGGTCTCGTTCTACATGGGCCGAAGGCTCGGCGCGGACTACTCCAGGACGGCGACGCTGGCGTTCACGGCGGCGGGCAACAACTTCGAGCTGGCGATCGCGGTGGCGGTCGCGGTCTTCGGCATCCACTCCGGGGCGGCGTTCGCGGCAGTCGTCGGGCCGCTCGTCGAGGTCCCCGCCCTCATCGGGCTGGTCAACGTCGCGTTTTACTTCCAGCGCCGCTACTTCGCCGCGCCGTCGGCCCAGGCGCAGCCGTCGCGCCAGCCCGGCCCGGCCGTTACCGAAACAGGAGAACCTTCGTGGACGACACCGGCAGGAAAATGACGTTCGCGGTCACCGCGCGGCGAAACGACGCGCACGGCAGCACGGCGCGCTGCAAGGACGCCGAAGTGACGCTCGACACGGACCTGGCGGGCCGCGCCGACGCCTTCAACCCGGCGGAGCTTCTGCTGGCGGCGCTCTCGGCCTGCATGATCAAGGGCATCGAGCGGGTGACGCCGATCCTGAAGTTCGACCTGCGCGGGGTCGAGGTGCGCGTACACGGCGTCCGGCAGGACGCGCCGCCGCGCATGGAGTCCATCACCTACGAAATCCTGGTGGACACCGACGAGAGCGACTACCGGCTGGAGCTGCTGCACAACAACGTCCGCAAGTTCGGCACCGTGTTCAACACGGTCGCGCCGGGCACGGAACTCACCGGCGTCCTGCGGCGCGCGGACGGCTGAGCGGGAAGGAGCGGCTCGTTTTCTTGCGGGGGACGGTATACTCTGACCTGCGAAAGCTCGCGTGCGTCGTTTCGTCTTTCGTCCGCGTCAGACCCTTACGTGACAGGAGAACGGAGCCATGACTGCCGTGCCCACGAGTGCCGCCTCTTCCGATATGACCCCCGAGATGGAGGCGCTGAAGTCTCGTCTCAAGGCGACGTGGAGCGCCGGGGACTACGGACACTTCGCGACGTACCTGGAGCCGGGCGCGCTGGACTACCTGGCAAGCCTCGCCGTCGCGCCCGGCACCCGGATGCTGGACGTCGCCTGCGGCGCGGGCCAGATCGCGATCCCGGCGGCGCGCGCGGGCGTCCGCGTGACCGGCGTCGACATCGCCCCCAACCTGATCGAGCAGTCGCGCGCCCGGGCCGCGGCGGAGGGATTGGACGCGCGGTTCGAGGAGGGCGACGCGGAGGCGCTCCCCGTGGAGGACGGCGCGTTCGACCTGGTGGTGAGCCTGATCGGCGCGATGTTCGCGCCCCGTCCCGAGCGCGTCGCCGCCGAACTGGTCCGCGCGTGCCGTCCCGGCGGCCGCATCGCGATGGGGAACTGGACGCCCGAGGGGCACGTCGGCCAGATGTTCAAGATCATCGGCAAGCACGCCCCGCCGCCGCCGATCATGCCGTCTCCGCCGAAATGGGGCGACGAGGCGACGCTGCGCGAGCGGCTGAGCGGCGACGGCGTCGCGAGCGTCGACGTCGAGCGGCGGATGTACCCGATGCGCTACCCGTTCCCCCCGGCGGAGGTGGTGGAGTTCTTCCGGGAGTACTACGGGCCGACCAACCGCGCGTTCGCGTCGCTCGACGCGGACGGGCAGGCGGCGCTGCGCGCCGACCTGGAGCGGCTCTGGACGGACAACAACCGCGCCACCGACGGCTCGACCGACGTCGCGTCGGAGTACCTGGCCGTCACCGCGGCCCGCGCCTGAACGCTCGGGAGCGCCATCCGGTAGAATAGGCGGCATGGAAGGCACTCCGTCACGCCTGTTTTCGACCCTGACCTGCCCCGAGTGCGGCCTCTCGTCACGTGAGGCGATGCCGGAGAATGCATGCCAGTGGTTCTACACCTGCACGGGATGTAACGCACGCTTGAAGCCCAAGCCGGGGGACTGCTGCGTGTTCTGCTCCTACGGCGATGCCCCCTGCCCGCCGAAAGCCGAGGAGCAGTGTCGCCCGACAGCGGATTAAAGGGCCAGCGCCGCCGCCCGCGCGAGGACGAAGACCCGGGCGCGGCGCTGCCACCCGTCCGGGACCCACGGGCGGGAGCAGACGCCGCGCCCCCCGCCCGCGCACTCCAGCGTCTCCCCCTGATAGACCAGCGCGACGTGACCGACGGGGAAGCCGGGCACCGACACGGTCACGGCGACGCGCAGCGCGCCGTCCTCCAGTCCCGCCAGCGCGGGCGAGCTGGCCTTGTAGCCGCCCGCCTCCAGGAAGCGGCGCAGGTGCCACGTCCCGCGCCCGGTCCAGTCGGTCTGTCCGCCGGTCGCGCGATAGAGCAGCCAGCCGACGTACCCCGAGCAGTCCGCCCTGTGGAGCATCCCGGGCAGCAGCGCCCCCGACGGCTTCGCGCCCCAGGAGTACGCCACGTGCCCGACGCTCGCCCGGTGCGCCGCCAGCAGCCTGGAGAGACTGAGCCGCATCTCCGGCCAGGGGTAGCCCGCCGCCGTCGCGGTGAACGCCGCCGCCGCTTCCCGCTCCCGCACCCACGCCTCAGCGTCGGCCGGGCCGGTGAGCGCCGCGTCCCCGTCCTCGCCCCACACGACGCCGCCGAGCCGCCCGGCCATTACGTCCCGATACCACGCCCGCTCCCGCTCGATGCTCAACCGTCGACCTCCTTCCGGAATGTCTCACGCAAAGGCGCAAAGTCGCCAAGGGGATCAAGAGATTCTTCTTCGCGCCTTTGCGCCTTTGCGTGAGGCTCCCCCTTCAAACGTCCAGCGCCAGGTAGACCCGTGTGTACAGCGCGACGCCGCCGATCCTGGGACGCCACACCCGGCGGATCGTGTAATCGACGTCCGCGCCGTTCGGGTCGCTCATGCTCGGCAGGCTGACGAGGTCGCCCACCTGCGGGAGCGAGCCGCCGACCGTGAACGTCGCCGGCAGGTCCATGTAGAAGATGGGCCGCTGCCAGGCGTCCGTCTGAGAGCGCAGGAACAGCGTCGTCTGCGAGCCGTACGCCAGCACCGCGAGCCGACCGGTCGCCGAGAACGTCGAGAGGCCCACCTTGTAAACGTAGCCGCTTCCGTACTTCGTCAGCGCCGCCGTCACGCGCCGCTGGAGCGTCGTTCCAATTCCCGCCATGGTGTGTCAGTCCTCCCCCCCTCTCTCGCTTGCGAGAGAGGGGGTGGCACGAAGTGCCGGGGGTTAGAGTCCCATTAGCTGCCTAACTCCGGCAGCCCGAGGTAGCTCCTGATCCAGCCCTCGCCCGGGGCAATCACCGCGCCGGTGAGCATGGCCGCGACCAACTCGCGCCGCGACCGGCGCTCGGCGTCCGTCAGGTTGGGGAAGCGCACGGCGGGCGGCGGGACGTCCGGCCCGAGCGCCATGGCCGCGACGGTCCGCGCGACCTGCGCGGTCAGGACGCTTTCCGCCAGGTCGGAGCAGATCGCCTGCACCCAGTCGTCGGCGACGCCCTGGTGGACAGCGCCGAGCGCGTAGGACCCGCCGCCGCCCCCGGCGCTGCTGCTGCTCCCCTGCGTGGTCAGCTCCTGGCCGAGGATCGCGCGGGCTATCTGCCCGTCCTCGTACTGGATCGCGGTGACGAACGCGTGCGCGGGTTCGGCCCGGCCCGATTCGAGCGTGGTCTTGATCTCGACGCCTTCGGGCACGACGATGGACGACTGCGCCTGAAGGTTGCCGAGCTGCTCCGCCAGCCGGTCGAGCTGCTCCTGCGTCCACGAGATCGGCGTGATCGCGATAGGCGTCGGGATGGCGAAGCGGTCCAGTCCCGTCAGCCACATCCGGCGGATCGTGTCCTTGTTCGCCCAGGCCCGATAGGCGGCCACCAGGTCCGACTCGCCGTACGGGTTGCCGTAGCGCGGCTGGTGCGCGTACCAGACGAACCGCTCGCGCGGCCACCACAGCCCCGCGTCCGCGACCTCGACCCCGTAGACGTCCCCGAAGCCGTCGGCGAGCGCCGCGAACCGCCGCGGGTCGTGCCAGCGCACCCCGGCGAAGCTGCCGTCCGGGTGCCACCGGTACTCCCCCACGGCAAAGCCCATCGCCAGCGCGTCCAGAGCGCCGGTCACGAGCGCCACCCAGCCGCCCGCGCTGGCCTCGACCTGCGCCCGCACGACGTCGGCGGCGCGGCGGGCCGGGGCGCTGTCGTCCGCCGGGTGGACCTCCGCGCTCTCGCTCAGGATGCTCAGGCGCTTCGTGGTCAGGCACGCCCGCACCTGCGCGTCGCGCTGCATCCGGGTCAAGACGTCTAGCCCGCCCCGCGGGTACTCCTCGCTCGTCGTCTCGTAAGCCTGGCGAGATACGCGCCCGCCCGACGCCCGGCTTCGCAGCGGTACGCGCTCCCCGTCAGACGCCAGATCGCCCGCATTCGCCACCGACGCCCCACCCGTTCCCAGGAGGCCCGATAGGTCCAAGCTTCGCTTTGACTTCGTCCACCCGCGGACGCGACCGAGTGCTCTGCTGACCATGCGCTGAACTTCTCCTCATCGGTTGTAATCCGCCGACCGCCCGTCGCCACCGCGACGGGGGCCGCGCCCTTCACCAGCCACGGCGCGGCGGCGTGTACCGCCAGGGCGAGGCTGCACACCGCGTCGTCGTGCCCCTTCGCCGCCTCCAGCCTCTCGCGACCGGTCGGAGTGGCCGCCGGGATCGCCTCGAAGTTGCGCAGCTCGCCGAGCAGCACCGGGTGCGCGGGGAATCGCAGACGCCTCTGCGAGAGCGCCAGGACGGTCGCGTCGATGATCGCCGTCTTGCCCGCCCAGGTGAACACGAACGGCTCGACCGCGACCGGGAGCCGCTTCGCGGCGGCGGCGGCGGCAAGCTGCTCGCACAGCGCGTCCCCTATCCCGGTGGCGTCGCCGACCACGGCGCAGACGCCCCAGTGCTTCACCACCCGGCATATCTCCTCGATCTGGCCCGCCCAGGTGAGGCCCTGGAGACGCTTCCACGCCACGAGCCGCGCAGTTAATGGGCCGACCTCAAGCACCGACACGACCGTGTAGTCGCCGCGCCTGCCGAAGTCTATGCCCGCCACGTAGCGACGGCCCCAGAGCGGCGCGTCCCCGTAGTCGTCGTCGCAGGTCGCCGCCTCGATGTCCGCGTCAGGAAAGACCGCGCCCGCGCTCTCCACGAACTCGGCCAGGAACTCCGCTCGGAACCGGGTCGGCGTCATCTCCTCGGCCATCTCGCGCAGGTAGGCCGAATCTACGAGCGGGTTCTGACTGCTCGGAAGGCGAACGCTGCGATACCGCCCGGTCTGCCGCTCCCCCTTCACGTAGTCCTCGTAGAAGCGGCCCCGCCTGCCGTTCGGCGAGGAGATCTGGACGAGCTGCCCCCCGCCCTTCACGGTCGCGAGCATCGGAAGTATCGCCGCCTCGACCGCCTCGTCGCTGACGTAGGCCCGCTCGTCCACGATCACCCGGAAGCGTTTGAGCCTGCGCGTCGTCCCGCGCCCCCGGAGGTTGCGGCCGTCGCGCCCCGCGCTGCGCACCCAGAACACCATGCGGCCGTCCGACTTGCGCCGC
>DATLHN010000774.1:0-2178 GCA_035539875.1 Armatimonadaceae bacterium | reverse complement strand
CTTGCCCCCTGCCACGCCCGCTTCCAGCTCTGCGTAGCCGGGGATCTGGCGGCGGAACAGGTAGAGCGGCGTCAGGCCGAGGTGCTGGAGGAACTGGCACATCTGCGTTGGAGCGAGGGGGCGGCGTCTCGCTGCATCGAGGGGGAGCCCGCCGGGCAGCACCCCGCCGGGTGGCAGGGCGTGCGCGTCTGGATGACGTTCCCGAGGCGCGACGTGGAGACCGCACTGGCGAAAAAGCCGAAGGTGTAAAGCGGATGAGAAGCAGCAAGTCCGATAAATCACGACAGCAGGGAGCGACGGGACGCATGACAGCAGCGACGGCGGGCAGGACGACGGCGACGGCGACGGTAACGGCGGCAGCCGCGACCCGCGGCAGGGCGGCGACCGCTGCGGCGGCGGCCGGTGCGGCCGGGCTCGTGTGGAAAGAGGGCACTCGGCGCGCGATCGCCTACGTCGAGGGGCGCGAGAACGCCGAGCAGGTGCTGGTGATTACGGGGCGTGCCGGTGCGGCGGTGGAACCCGCCCCGGCCGTCGCTCCGAAGAAGAGGGCGCGGCCCGGCGCGGAACCGGAAGTGGGCTTGAGCCGGGCCGCGATGGCGGTCTACACCGACCGACGGGGTAAACCGTTCGCCTGGCAGATCCCCTTCGAGATCGGGCATTTCGAGCGGGTGGCGGCACTCATCCGCGGCGAGAACGGTGGGTGAGGCGGCCGAGGAGAAGGGGAGATTGGGGGGCGCACAGCGGGGGCGATGATTATCGCCCCCGCTGATTTTTTTGCCGATCGGGAGGACTCCGGCAGGAGTGCGTGAGGGGGACGCCAAATATAGCGATTACAACCGTTGTTGCAGAGATGGCACAGGAAATTGTACGAGCCTTTGCAGGCCGGGACGCAGTCCCGGAGGCCATAGATACGGACGAGGAACCGCCGCCGCCGCTCCGAGTCCCCGCCAAGTCACGCCTCCAGTATCTGGAAGGGCTCACGCGCGCGTCGCGCGCGATAAGCGCCTCCCTGGACCTGGGACGCGTGGCCGAACTCTGCGCGGAGAGCGCGGCGGCGCTGCTGGACGTGCCGGCCGCCGCAGTTTTCTTGCTCGAAGGCAAGGACGGCGGGATGCTGCGGGCGGCCGCCTGCCGGGGGCTCTCGCAGGTGTTCGGCCCGCTTCGGGATCGCCCGGTTACCGGGAGCGTGGACGAGAAGGCGATCGCGGAGCGCCGGGTGTTCGCGGCCTGGAACCTGCGCCTGGTAACCGACGCCGAACTCGCGGCCTCGGCGCGGGACGAGGGGATCGTCTCCGTCGTCTGCGTGCCCGTCTTCGCGCAGGACGGGGCGCTCGGAACCCTTCACCTGTACTGCCGGGACGCGCGCTGCTTCACCGAGGACGAGTTCCAGGTACTGAGTCTGCTGGCGGACCACGCGGGTGTCGCCATCGCCAACGCCCGCGCCTGCTGCGACCTGCGTGCGCAGGCCTCGGAGGCGCGCTCCGGTTTCCAGCGTGTCGGCGAGGCGCTGGCGGCCTCGATGGACATCGAGGAGACGCTGCGCCTGATCGTCCAGTTGGCGGGCGAGATGAGCCACGCGGAGGCCGGGGCGATGTACCTGCTTCAGGCGGAGCAGGAGGGCGGGAACCTGCTTCTGGCGGCCTCGCGCAACATCGACCGCGGCGCGCTTCGCCGCTTCCGCGTGCGCCCGCCGTCGCCGCTGGCGCGCCGCGCCCTGATCGAGCGGCGCGCGGTCGTGGTGCCGGACACGCACCGCCGCCCTGACACGTCCTTCCCCGCGCTCAGCCACGACGACCTCCGTTCGGACGAGGTGCGCTCGGCAGTCTGCGTCCCTGCGTTCGCCGGGGACCGTCCGGTGGGCGTCCTGGAGCAGTACTCGCGCGAGCCGGGCCGCTTCGACCACTCGGACATCCAGCTCATCTCCGGCTTCGCGCTGCACGCGGCGGCGGCCATCGAGAACGCGCGCCTCTACGCCGCCGAGAAGGGCGCGGCGCGCACGCTGCTCCAGGCGTTCCTGCCGCAGATACCGCCGACGCTGGGCGGGTTCCACATCGGGCGCGTCTTCGCCCCCGGCAGCGAGGCGACCGCGGTCGGCGGGGACACGTTCGACCTGTTCACGCTCCCCGACGGGCGGATCGCGGTGCTGATCGCCGACGTCTCCGGACAGGGGTCGTTCGC
>DATLHN010000773.1:0-3066 GCA_035539875.1 Armatimonadaceae bacterium | reverse complement strand
GGCGTCGCCGCCGAGCAGCGCGAGCGCGCAGCCGTAGGCCATGTCCTGGAAGCGGCGGACGACCTCGCCGAACGCGCGGTGGCGGGCGGCGTCTTCGGCGCGCGCGTCCGTCATCTGCCGGACGAGGTCGCCGACGCTGCTCGACGCGGGTGGGGTCGTCACTTCGCCCCCTCCTGCCGCGGGCCGTATCATCGTGGGTGTCATCGCTATCAGGAACCAGTACCGCGACGAAAGGTTACCACCTTGGGTTCGGTATCGACTGTCGAACGTGGGTCTGTGCAGGCCGCAACTACGGCGTTGCTACTCGTAAATCTGACCGCACACGATGAAGTTCTGGAACTGATCCCAGGACAACCCGGGCAGATCGACGACGGGACGTTCCAGGTCCTGCGGATCAACGCTCTCGACGGTACCCTGCGAACTTATGACGGCGACCTGGCCGGGGACAAAATCTCGTCCGGTGGGATCGCCCGGCTCCCAACCGCCCAGCGAACCGTCCATCGCGCATTCCAGATACCCGGCTGGATCGAAGTTGTACCAGCGAGAGCCGCGCGGCGCGTTAACCCCGAAGTAGCGGTATTTGTTCTTGAGGGTCCTGGCCTCCTCCATCTCGTGCAGGTCGACGATTTGCCGGATCAGGGTGGCCTCCCAGCCCACGAAACCGGGCTGATCCGGATCAAGCGCGGCGTATTGTTCGCGCCACGCCGGGTCGAACGAAACGGGATCGGCGGTAAAGGCTTCGCAGAGCAATTCATAGAAGTCGGAAATGGAAACGGTAGAGCGAGCCCTGTGGTGTCGCGTCAGACCAAGAAGAGCCGACAGATACTGCTCCAGGGTGCGAGCACTGGAGGCGTACCGCTGTCCGAGTTCACCGATAGCGGTGTAGAGATCGCGATTCGTCATAGGAGCCTCTACGCCGCCCACCGCTTCCAGTGCGTCAATTCGTGCCTCCTCGCAGCGTCCGCCACTCAATCATAGCCGAGGATGCGGGCGACTTCGGCGTCCACGGGGTATTCGGTCTCGGCAGGCACGTCCGGCAGGGAAGATCCGCTTCGCGCCGCCACGCCGACGGCCCGCGCGAGTTCGGTCACGTCCTCGACGCTTAATATCCATTCGTCCACGTACCGGTGGACCGTCACGCCGCGAAAACCGAGTTGAATCGCCCGGCGTGCCAGGGGGCGGCCCTGCAGGTCCCGGTCCGGGTCCCACTGGCACCGGACCTCCGACCGGGCGAGCGCGTCCTGCCAGTCGGCCTCACGGCCGAAAAGTGCCAGGTCGTAGAGAGTGGGGACAGATTGGGCCAGGATGGCCCGGAACCCCTCGTGCGAAAGGCGAACCCGGGCGACGGCTTCCTGCCCGTGCTTGGCGGCGTAGCCGGAGCGGTGGAGCATCCAGCCGAACGAGGGCTTGATCCAGGTCATGCGGTCCCGCCCGAATCCGACGCCGAACGTGCCCTTCTCCACCGCCGCGCGGACGATGCGCGGCTCGAACGCCTGGTAGACGGTGACCCCATCGCCGTCCCAGTGCGCGAGCACGCGCCGGGTCGGGGGCAAGGTCATCCTGCCTCCTTCGCGGTTGCGTGCGCGAGGAACCGGTCGCGGTCCTGGGAGAAGAGGGATGGCATGTAGTGAGTGTCTCCGCCCCTGTATCGCGCCGGGGGCGGAGGACGCTAAGCAGATGCCGACGCCCGGCTCTCTACGGAGGCGGCGGGCGGTAGCCGCGCGTGACGGGCAGGCGGGCGAGGACCTCGCGCTTGGGCGTGTAGTGCGGGCAGGGGTAGGAGCGCGAGTGCTCCTTCGGGTCGGTAGCCTCGCCGACGTAGACCGGGTACTCGTCCACCTGGCACCGCTCGTAGGCGCGGTCGTACTTCTGGCAGTCGTAGCAGCGGCGCAGGATGGTACCGCAGAGCGAACAGCGGCCCGCGGCGGTCAACTCGACGCTGCCGCAGACGTGGCAGTGGATGTAGACCTCCTGGAACCCGTCGTCTATGTCGCGCAGCGTCTTGCGCAGCGCGTCGCCGAGCGAGCCGAGCATCGCCTCGGCCTCGTGCGTGGCGGAGAGCAGGTGGGCCAGCTTCTGCCGGTCGAGGTGGGCGGCGATGCGCTCGTCGCTCAGCTCCACGATCTCACCCGCCGCCTTTCGCAGCGCGCCGAAGTGCTTCTCCGCCGACTGCGGGCGGTACTTCTTGCGCTTCTCCTGCATCTGTCCGAGGTGCCGCAGGATCTGGTCGGTGACGGGAACCGGGACGCGGAGGAACGCCTCCTTCTTCTCCGGGTAGGTCTTGACGGCCTCGACCACGCGCGTCAGGTCGGAGATGGGAATCTTCTCCTCCTGGGCCTTCGTCATCAGCCGTATCTGCGAGGTCGGGTCGTCGCCGAGCGCGAGGAGGGCGAGCGCGTGCCCTTCCGTGAAGCTGAACTCCCCCGGTCCCGCGGGCAGGCGCGCGAAGGCGTCCTGGACCGCGTCGGGCAGCTTCAGCAGGTCGAGGTGGCGGCGAAGGGTCGACTCCGTGACGCCCAGCGTCCGCGCCACGTCGTCGATCGACATCATTTCGAGAAGGGATTGGATGGCGCGCGCCCGGTCGATGGGGCTCAGGTCCTCACGCTGGAAGTTCTCCAGAAGAGCGTCCGCCGCGGCGTCCTTGTCGGAAAGGTCACGGACCAGGGCAGGGATGAACGGCAGCCCGGCCATCTTCGCCGCGCGGACGCGCCGCTCGCCCATGACGATCTCGAAGCGCGGACGCCCGTCCTCGGTGGCGATCGGCCGCACCACTATCGGCTCCAGGACGCCGCGTTCCTTGATCGAGGCGGCCATCTCCCGCAGCGACTGCTCGTGGAACGTCCGGCGCGGCTGGTCGGGGTTGGCCACCAGCTCGTCGAGCGGTATCTGCACGAAGCGCGAGCTGGTCCCTCGGATCGAGCCCGTCGGAGCCATCTTGTCGGAGCCGGCCGTCTTCCACACCGGGGCGACGTCGTCGCTCGCGGGCGTCCGGGGGACACCGCCGCCACCCGCGTCCGCGTCCTCCGAGACCCGCCGCCGGGGCAGGGGCTGCGTCGTCATGAGAGG
>DATLHN010000772.1:0-5290 GCA_035539875.1 Armatimonadaceae bacterium | reverse complement strand
CTGGCAGCAGGGCTGCATGCTCCAGTGGCTTCCCGGGTCCGACAGCGACGTCGTCTTCAACGACCGGGCCGCCGGGACGGACCGCTTCCACGCCGCGGTCCTCGACGCCCGCACGGGCGCGCTGCGGCGTACCCTCCCGCGCCCCGTGTACGCCGTCGCCCCCGACGGCCGGAGCGCGCTCACGCTCGACTTCGCCCGCCTCGCCGCCTGCCGCCCGACCACCGGCTACGCGGCCGCGGCCGTACCCTCCTCCGCCGCCGCGTCCCCGCCGCGGGCCGCTCCGGAAAATGACGGCGTCTGGAGCATGGACATGGTTACCGGCGACGCCCGTATGCTCTTCTCCTTCGCGGAGGTATCCGTCGTCGGCGCGAACCGCGCCCCCGACGACGCACCGCAGTGGTTCGAGCACCTGATGTGGAACCCGGACGGCACGCGCTTCCTCTTCCTGCACCGCTGGGCGGACGGTCCGACCGGACGGCGGCTGCGCTCCCGCCTCTTCACGGCGGGGGCCGACGGGTCGGGTCTGCGCTGTCTCTGCGCCGACGGCATGGCGAGCCACTTCGACTGGGCCGGCGCGGACGGGATCGTCGCCTGGGCGCGCCAGGAGGGGGTCGGCGACGGCTGGTTCGTCTTCCCCGACGAGGAGGCGGGCCCGGGCGACGGCGGACTGCGCCGCGGCCGGCCGGTGGCAGCGGACTTGCTGCCGCGGGACGGCCACTGCTCGTTCTCGCCGGACCGAACGCACCTCCTGTCCGACGCGTACCCCGATCACGATGGCTACTCCCCTCTTTACGTCTGCCCCTGGCCCGACGGCGTCCGGCAGGACCTGGGCCGGTTCCGCCAGCCCGCGCACCTCACCGGAGACGTCCGCTGCGACCTGCACCCCCGCTGGGACCGCACGGGCACCCGGGTCTGCATCGACTCCGCGCACGCCGACGGCGTGCGCCAGGTCTACGTCCTCGACGTGCGCAGCGCCCTGGGGTCCGCGCCGCCGCCGGGATGACCCCGCACGGAGGAGTTTGCCGGTCCTCCGGGGAACGACCGGTTAGCGCCGCCGACGCCTCCGGACGCGGCGGCGCGAGCCTTTCGCCGCATACACACCGATCGATCATCCCGAGGACGTCAACACTTTGCACCCCGATACCAGGCCCCGCATCCTGCGCGCCCTTTCCGCGCGCCCCGGCGAGACCGCCGCCCGCTGGCTGCGCCGCGCCGAGTGCCAGATCGCCTTCGCCCGCGCCTTCGCCACCCTCCGCCCCGCCGCCGAGACGGCCGAGTGGAACGGCCTGCTGGACCAGGCGCAGGCCAAGATCGACGGCTTCGACCCGAACGCCGGGCTGTTCGGCCTGTCCGCGGCCGTGCGCGAGGCGGAAGCCCTGCTCGCCCCCATCGGGCAGGCGGCGAAGCGCTATACCGTCCACTGCGTCGGCCACGGGCACATCGACATGAACTGGATGTGGTCGTGGCCGGAGACGGTCGCGGCCACGCACGACACGTTCGCCTCCGTCCTCTCACTCATGCGCGAGTACCCGGACCTCACCTACTCCCAGTCGCAGGCGTCCGTCTACGCGCTGGTAGAGAAGTATTACCCGGAGATGTTCGCCGAGATACGCGAACGGGTGAAGGAGGGCCGCTGGGAGGTCTCCGCGGTCCACTGGGTCGAGGGCGACAAGAACATCGCCTCCGGCGAGTCGCTCTGCCGCCACCTGCTCTACACGCGGCGCTACTTCCAGGAGAAGTTCGACCTCGCGCCCGAGGACCTGACGCTCGACTGGGAGCCGGACACCTTCGGGCACGCCAACACCGTCCCCGGCATCCTCGCGCAGGGCGGCGTCAAGTACTACTACTCCTGCCGCACCGGCGGCGGGCACGAGCACGACCGCGTCGGCGACGAGCGCCCGCCGCTGTTCTGGTGGGAGGGACCGGACGGCTCCCGCGTCCTCGTCAACCGCGAGACCACCTGGTACAACTCCTACGTCAACATCGGGGACAACGTCGCGCTGCCCGCGGTGGACTTCTGGAAGCAGACCGGTCTCACCGACTGGCTGAACGTCTACGGGATCGGAAACCACGGCGGCGGTCCCACCCGCAAGGAGATCGACTACTACGTCGAGATGCGCGAGTGGCCGGTCTACCCGAACGTCGTCTTCGGCACGGCGAAGGGCTGGTTCGACCGGGCCGCCGCGGACGCCGCCGCCGCCGACCTGCCGGTCATCGGCCACGAGCTGAACTTCGAGTTCACCGGCTGCTACACGTCCCAGAGCCTCATCAAGCAGGCGAACCGGCTCGGCGAGAACTACTGCGTCGAGGCGGAGGTCCTGGCCGCGCTCGTCGGCAGGACCGCCGGAGAGGCGGTCCCGAAGGGCCTCCTGCGCGAGGCGTGGCTCAACGTCCTCTTCAACCAGTTCCACGACATCCTGCCCGGCTCCGGCGTCCGGCAGACACGCGAGCACGCGCTCGGCCTCTTCCAGGAGACCGGGGCGATCACCGGCAGCATCAAGCGCAGCGCGGGCCGCGCCCTGGTGAAGAACATCGACACGCTCTCCCTGCTGCCCGACACGCCCGAGGCCGCCGAGGAGCGCGCCCTGTTCGAGGAGGGTGCGGTAAACACGCCGTTCGAAGCGGGGGCCGGTATCCAGGCGATGGAGTCCGGCTACTCCATCGCGAAGGGCGGCGGCAGGCGGTTCCGCCCGGTCGTGATCTTCAACCCGAACTCGTGGGTACGCTCGGAGCCGGTCACGGTGACACTCTACGACACCGACCTCGACCCCGGGCGCATCGTCGCGCGCGACGAACAGGGCGTCAGCCACCCCACGCAGTTGATCGGGCGCGGCCACGACTGGGGGCACGACAAGATCACGCTTCTGTTCCTCGCCCGCGACATCCCGGCGCTCGGCTACCGCACCTTCGTCTTCGGCGAAGGAGTCGCGGACGCCGCCGACACGCCGCTGGTGCAGGCGGGACCGAATGGCCGCTTCGAGACGCCGCAGCTCACCCTGCAGTACGACCGCTACCAGTCCGGCTTCAAGGAGGTCGTGGACAAGCGCACCGGCGTCCGCTTCACCGACCCGCTGGAGGTGCCGCTCGGCGCGTGGGAGAAGACGCTGGAGCAGCCGCGCGGCATGACCGCCTGGGTGCTCGGCGGCGAGACGGAGACGCCGCAGGTGCTGCGCGCCACCCACTACGCCGTCCACGGCGTCCCGCGCAACGGCGGCACCGGCAACCCGCTCGCCGTCGGCAGCCTCGCCTACCGCGTCGAGCAGGTGCTGGAGGTGCCGGGGAGCACGCAGGGCAGCACGGTGCGCCTGAGCGCGCTGATCCACGGCCTTTCCTCGCGCGTGGACGTCACCGCGGAGGTGGACTGGCGCGAGATCGGCGACGCGAAGCGGGGCATCCCGGGCCTGTCGGTGCGCTGCCCGTTCGACCTCTCCTCGCTCGACTTCGACACGCGCTACGAGACGCCGTTCGGCAGCGTCGTGCGCCACCTGTCGCTCGGCGAGGAGGTGCCGACGCTTCGCTACGCCCACTTCGACGCCATCGCGCCGACGCCCGCCACGCTCCAGATGCCGTGCGGCTTCACGCTGCTCCAGGACGGCAAGTACGGGCACGCGCTGGAGGCGAACGACCTGCGCATGCGCGTCATCCGCTCGTCGTTCGACCCGGACCACGCCCCGGAGGTCTGCCGCCAGACATTCCGCTACTCGCTCTGCTTCCACCACGACCACATCAACACCGCCGCGCTCACGCGCATGGGCGCGGACTGGAACCACCCGCTGATGGTCCTCCCGGTGGACCTCCAGAACGGGGACGGCAACGCCGCGCCCGCCCGCTCGTTCGCCAGCGTCGGCGCGCAGGACGTCCTCCTGACCTCGCTCAAGGCGACCGAGGACGGCGACGGCCTGGTGCTGCGCCTGGTGGAGTACAACGGGGTGGACGCCGAGGCGGTCGTCACCCTGGACGAGGCGCTGACGAAGGGCCTGTCGAAGGCGACCCTCGCCGACGTCATGGAGGGCGCCCTGCCCGAGAGCGACGTGAAGCCCGCCTTCGACGGCAAAACGCTCACCGTCCCCGTCCGCGCGAACTCGTTCGTCACCGTCCGGCTCGACTGACCCGGGAGGGCATCTCATGACCACCGTCGCCGCCGTCGACATCGGCACCAACTCGGTCAAGATAACCGTCGGGCAGCGGGACGGGGGCGGCGGCCTGCGCGTCCTGCACGACGCCACGGAGATAACGCGCCTCGGCAAAAAGGTGGACGCTGCGGGCCGCCTCGCCCCCGAGGCGGTGGAAAAGACGCTCGCCGCGCTGGAGACGTTCGGCAAGGCTGCGCACGACCTAGGCGCGGAGAAGGTCGCCGCCGTCGGCACCAGCGCCCTGCGCGACGCCGCCAACGGGGCCGAGTTCGTCCGCGAGGCCGAACGTCTCCTGGGCGGTACGGTCGAGGTCATCTCCGGCGACCGCGAGGCGCACCTGATCTACCTCGCCGCGCGTCGCGACCCGGAGATCGCCCGAGCGGTTCCCGCCGACGCCCTGCTCGCCACCAGCGACATCGGCGGCGGCTCTACCGAGATCGTCCTCGGCCGCGGCGACGCCGTGCGCTTCCGCGACTCGCTCCAGCTCGGCGCGGTACGCCTGACCGAGCGCACCCTCCCCTCCGACCCGCCGACGCCGGACGAGATCGCCGCCGCCACCCGCATGGCCGACGAGGTATTGACCGCCGTCCCCGCCCCACAGCCCGGCGAGACCGCCGTCCTGGTCGCCAGCGGCGGCACCGCCGCGAACCTCGCGGGCATGGAACGCGGCGGCCTCTCCGCCGACCTGCACGCCGCCCGCCTCACCCGCGCCCGGATCGAAGCGCGCATCGTCTCCCTCGCATCCGTCCCCCTCGCCGAGCGGCGTAACATCCCCGGACTCGAACCCGACCGCGCGGACGTCATCCTGGCGGGCGCGATCATCCAGTCGCGCGTCCTCCACCGCCTCGGCGCGGACGCCCTGTTCGTCTCCCTGCGCGGCCTCCGCTACGGCCTCCTCTACGAACTCCTCGGCGAGTAACACGGGCAGGGGCACTCTCGCATAAACAGGGGGCGTCCGCACGAAGTATACGTGCGGACGCCCCCTGTACTCTTACATAATCTAAGTAGGAGTCGTGGCTACTCGCTCTCCTGGTCGTAGCAGGAGTAGAAGTAGGGGGTCTGGGCCTCGAACTCGGCGGCGCAGGTGTCCACGATCTTGTAGGTGGGAATTATGCCAAACTCCTTGCGGCGCTGGCGCACCCACATCTCCGTCTTGC
>DATLHN010000771.1:0-6764 GCA_035539875.1 Armatimonadaceae bacterium | reverse complement strand
TCTAAGCGCGAAGTACACCCCAAGATAAGACTTCCCACCGGGTCAACCGGGTAAGGTCTGGAGTAGACCACTCCGTAAGAGGCCGCAGGTGTACGCACGGCAACGTGTTCAGCCAAGCGGTACTCATCGACCGAGGGCTTGCCACTATATTTGCATCTTCAATGGGTTCCACCGATTCCCTACCAGGTAACCCGATTCGGCTTGCAGTGAACGATCGCTTGCTAAACCCCTAACAGACAAAACGCTAACAGTTGTAAGAATGTACCGATTTCTGGTGCTCATGGCGCGGTGGTCCCACCCGTTCCCATCCCGAACACGGTCGTGAAACGCCGCTGCGGCGACAATACTTGGGGCGCGAGCCTCCGGGAAGATAGCACAGCGCCAGATTAAAAGACGAGAGCCCGGACTCCTAGGAGTCCGGGCTCTCGCGTTTTTCGGCGGTCGCGGCGCGTCGCCAGAGGCAGAGGAGAAGACCGAGCGTTACCCCGGCCGCGTCGATGAAGACGTCGTCGGCTTTCGCCCCCCGGGATGGGTAGAAGCTCTGGTGGTACTCGTCGCTCGCGGCGTAGGCGACGCCGATCAGGAACGGCCAGATTACGTGGGCATTCCGAAAGCGTCGGGCTCCGAAGACGACGGCGCGATAGGCCAGCACGGCGAGGATCGCGTACTCCGTGACGTGGGCGAATTTGCGCAGGTTGTAGTCGATGAGGCCGATCTGATAGGGACTGAAGTAGTCGGCCGCAGCGGGAAACAACTGGAGGAACAGGCTTCGGACGATCGGCTTGGTGTTTTCCGAAGAGGCAAAGTCGGTTGACATCAGGAAGATCAGGAGCATCCAGGCCAGCAGTGGCAGCACGTAAAGGAGGAAGCGTTTTCCCCGGGAGTGGTGGTTCACGTCCTCATTATACGAAGCCGGTCCGCATTCTCCCACCCTGCGAGCGCGTGAATGGTCCTGCAGACAGGCTGCATGGTAAAATTGGCTATGCTTGTAGGCGTTCCCCGAGAGATTAAAGAAGACGAGAATCGTGTCGGTCTGCTCCCTTCCGGTGTGGAGGCGCTGGCTGCCGCGGGGCATAAGGTGCTGGTGGAAACCCAGGCCGGAGCGGGCATCGGATTTGTCGATTCGGACTACCGCGAGGCCGGTGCCGAGATCGCTTCGTCGCCGGACGAGGTGTACGCGCGGGCGGACATGGTCGTCAAGGTCAAGGAGCCGCTGGCGGAGGAGTATCCCCGGCTTCGGCCGAGTCAGATCCTCTTCACGTACTTCCACTTCGCCGCTTCGGAACCGCTCACGGTCGCCTGTGTTGAGAGCCGGGCGATCTGTATCGCCTACGAGACGGTGGAGCTTTCCGACGGCTCCCTGCCGCTTCTCGCCCCGATGAGCGAAGTCGCGGGTCGCATGGCGGTCCAGGAGGGCGCGAAGTTCCTGGAGAAGGCGATGGGGGGACGCGGCATCCTTCTCGGCGGCGTCCCGGGCGTCGCGCCCGCGAACGTGGTCATACTCGGCGGCGGCGCCGTCGGCACGGAGGCGGCGAAGATCGCGTCCGGCATGGGGGCGAACGTCGCCATCTTCGACGTCTCGCTTCCCCGGCTGCGCTACCTCGACGACGTCATGCCGAAGAACGTCATGACGCTCTACTCGACGCTGGCGGCGATCCGAGAGGCGGCCAAGCAGGCGGATCTGCTGATCGGCGCGGTACTGCTGAAGGGCGCGAAGGCGCCGGTGCTGGTTCCGCGGACGGTGGTGGCGATGATGAAGCCGGGCGCCGTAATCGTGGATGTCGCGGTCGATCAGGGGGGCTGCATCGAGACGACTCACCCGACGACGCACAAGAACCCCACCTACTTCGTGGACGGCGTGCTGCACTACGGCGTGGCGAACATGCCGGGGGCCGTACCTTACACGTCTACGTTCGCGCTGACCAACGCGACATTGCCCTACGTGCTTGCGATAGCGAACAAGGGCTGGAAGAAGGCGCTCTCGGATGATGCCGCCCTGCGGCGCGGCCTGAACGTCGCCGACGGTAAGATGACCCTGCTCCCGCTCGCCGAGCAGTTCGGAGTGCCGTTCCACGAGCCTGAAGGATTCCTGGGCGCGTAACGGGGTCTGCCGCGGGAACCAGTGTCGCTTCCCGCAAGTAGAAAGAAGCGATGAGAATGAACTCCGCCGTGCGCGGCGCTACCGGCAGCCGGGACGCAGCCGCTTTTACCCTGATCGAGCTTCTCGTCGTGATCGCGATCATCGCGGTGCTGGCGGCGATGATCTTCCCCGTGTTCGCGGCGGCGCGGGGCAAAGCGCGCGCGGCTACCTGTCAGAGCAATCTTCGGCAGATCGGGATGGCTCTGCGCATGTACGCGGACGATTACGACGGATCGTTCCCCTACGCCAAGGACGCCTCGGACGCGTACGTGCCCCAGATATGGGGGTCGCGGCCCAACTGCCAGGCGAAGCTCCTCACGATGCCGTTCCTGCACCCCAACTCCCCGAGCGTCTCTACGGGCGCGGTTCCCGCGGGCGGTCCGGGACCTGCACCGGACGAAACGGCAGGCATCCTCGACTCTTACACGAAGAGCCGCGGCATCTGGCACTGCGCCAGCGACACCGGTTTTGACGTGCTGGACAACAACTACTCCTGCGGTGGTAATCCGTGCCCGATGGACGCGCGGCCGTCGATGTACGAGCGGTTCGGCGCTTCCTACCTCTACCGGACCGAGATCGGGTTCCGGCAGCTCAACCTGGACAGCGTACGAGCGGTCACGTTCGGCGGGCGTGAGGTCGGCCCGGCCGGTATCAACGTCCTGTTCGACGGCAACGGCTCCTGGCACGGCAGCCCCTTCTCGCTGACCCGGAACGGCCTGCGGTATATTACACTCTTCGCCGACGGCCACGTCAAGCTCCTGACCAACGAACAGTACCAGGAGACGTGGGGGACGAGCCTCACCGGGTCGCCGGGGGATACGGACCCTTGTCTTTAGCGGATAACATCCGCCACACGTCCGGACCGGTTCGTCTGCGCGCTCGCTGGGTCATACCCGGCGACATGCCGCCCATCGAGAACGGCGAGGTCGTCGTCGAGGACGGCCGCATCCTCCACGTGGGCAGGCGGACGGGCCGCGGCGACGAGGGTGTCGACCTCGGTTTCTCCGCCATCCTGCCCGGGTTCGTCAACGTCCACGCGCATGTGGAATACACGGCGCTTCGCGGCATCCTCGAAGACCTACCCTTCTTTCCCTGGATACGGACGCTGACCGCGCTCAAGGCGCGGCTGTCCTGGGACGACTGGGTGGCTTCCGCGACGCTCGGGGCGGCCGAGATGCTTTCCGCGGGAATCACTACCGTCGGCGACAACGCGGACGCGGGCGCGGCTCTGACCGCCCTGATGGTAACGGGGCAGCGGGGAATCGTGTTCCGCGAAGTCTTCGGAATCGACCGGGAGACCGTCAACGCGGCGGCGGTCGCGCAGCTCCGTACGAAGGTCCGCGAGATGCAGGACCAGATCGAACGGGACCGCGTGGAGGACCGGCTCGCCGTCGGGCTCTCGCCGCACGCCCCCTACACGGTCAACCGCGACCTGTTTCCGCTGTTGTCCGGCCTGGCGCGGGATAGGGGACTGCGGCAGTCCATCCACGTGGCGGAGTCGCCCGCGGAGTCCGAGCTGACATTTCGCGGGGAGGGGCCGTTCGCCGATATGTTCGAGCGCCGGGCGATTCCCTGGAATACACCAGGGGTGTCGCCCGCGCAATACGTGGCTGACTGTGGCGGCTTCGACGCCCCGACGCTCGCGGTACACATGGTGCAGGCGGACGAGGCGGACGCGGACCTGCTGCGCGAGCGCGGCGTCGCCGTCGCCCACTGCCCGAAGTCGAACGCCAAACTCGGGGCGGGCATCGCACCGGTGCGATTACTCCTGGACCGTGGGGTGACGGTAGGCCTCGGGACGGACTCCGCGGTCTCGAATAACGGCGCGGACATGTTCGAGGAGATGCGCGCCGCGGTACTGTTCGCCCGGGCGCGGGAGCGAAGCGTCCCTGCCCTTACGGCACGCGAGGCGCTGACGATGGCGACTCTCGGCGGGGCGAAAGCTCTCGGGCTGGACCGGGAGGTCGGATCGCTCGCGCGGGGGAAGCGCGCCGACCTGTGCGTCGTCCGGCTCGACGGCCTGCACCTCGCGCCTGCCGCGGACGATAACGTTCTGGCGGCGCTCGTCTACGCGGCGCGCGCAAGCGACGTCGCGCTGACCCTCGTCAACGGGCGCGTTCTCTACGAGCAGGGGCGGTGTCTGATGGTCGATACCGGCCGCCTGCGCGCGACCGTCGGCCAGGTACGTGCCCGACTGATGCGGGATGCAGGGAGACTCCTTGGCGAAGCGGCTGCGCAACAGTTCTAAGGGGCGGGCGGCGCGAAAGTTCGTGCTCGGGTCCCCGGCGGAGGCGACGTCGCCGGGGGCGAGCGACGCGGCGGTCGGCTGGGCCGCGCTCGCGATCGGCCTCTTCAACACCGGCTTTCTGCTCTGGAAGAACCACAAGCCGCCGGGGATGCCGTTCTACGAGTACAACCTCGTCAACCTGACGTTCGTCTTCTTCCTGCCGCTCGTGTTCACCCTGCTTTTCCTGCGCCGAGACGCGGCGGACCTGGGAATGACGGTCGGCGACGCACGCCGCGGGACCCTGACGGCGCTCGGCCTCTTCGCGCTCTTCATCCCGGTCCTGGTTTTTACCGCGCCGATGGCGGACGTCCAGCGATACTACCCGCGCTGGTTCATGAGTTCCGGGCTGCTGCAGGGGGCGTACTTCAACGGGACGCGCTACGAAGGGGGCGCGATCAACTGGGAGCGGCTGATCGCGCACCAGGCGGTGATGGCCTTCTACATGTTCGGCTGGGAGTGGTACCACCGCGGCTTCCTCCTGACGGGCATGAAGCGCCTCCTGCCGACCTGGGGCGCGGTCGTGGCACAGGCATTGTTCTTCATGATCCTCCACTGGGCCAAACCGTGGCCGGAGTTCCTCTCCTCGCTGCCGGGCGGAATACTTATGGGGGCAGTGGCCCTCCACTTCCGCTCGTTTCTGCCGTGCTTTCTTCTGCACTTCCTGGTCTCCGCCGGTTTCGACGCGGCGGTGCTCTACTACTACTTCCGCTGAGGCGGAGACGGAGGCGCGAGATGTCTTCCGAAACGCGCGAGAACGCGGGCCGAATCGTGATCGTTACCGGGGGCGCGGGCGGCGTGGGCGGACGCGTCACGCAGCGCTGGCTGGAGACCGGGGCCAGGGTACTGGCGGCGGACCACCGGGAGGAGACGCTCGCGAAACTTCGGGAGGCGTACGCGGCCGAGCCGGGAGCGGAGCCGGAACGGCTCGCCACGGTGGCTGTCGACCTTGGGACGGAGGAGGGAGCCGCCGCGATGGTCCGGGCGGCCGAGGAGAGCTTCGACGGCGCGCCGCCGGACACGCTCGTACACCTCGTCGGCGGGTTCGGCATGGGGGCGACGGATGCGCCCGACGCCGCCGCGCTGTTCGAGCGGATGCTTCACCTCAACCTGCGCACCGCCTTTTTCGCATACCGGGCCATGCTGACGCCGCTGCGGAAAAGGGGCGGGGGCTGGATCGTCGGAATCGGTTCGCGCGCGTCGGCGAGTCCGTCGGCGGAGATGGGGGCGTACGCCGCCTCGAAGGCCGGCCTGGAGGCGTGGACGAAGGCGCTCTCCGCCGAGGTGCGCGGCGCGGGAATCCACGTGAATCTGGTCGTCGCGACGACCATCGACACTCCGGCGAACCGACGGGAGAGCGGCGAGTCCGCGGCGGCAAAGTGGGTCCGCCCCGACGACGTCGCGGACGCGACGCTTTTCCTCTGCTCGGACCGGGCGCGTGCCGCCTACGGCACGACGCTGGAGGTTTTCGGGCTGCTCTGAATTCGCGAAGCGCCCCACGTTCGCGGGGCGAGCCTATTGTATAATGTCCCTACTCTCGTGTGAAAGTGGCGGCAATATGGGACCACTGTGGGAAGAGTCAGAGGGGATACAGGTGCGCGTCCACGCCGAGGCGGACGTGTGCCGTGTAACGGTAACGGGCGACATCGATCTCCTGTCCGCGCCGGAATTGAAGCTGGCCCTTCAGGACGTGGTCTCCCGCGGGTGCCGCCACGCCGTCGTCGACCTGACCGGGGTGCCCTACATAGATTCGAGTGGTTACGGGGCGCTTCTGAGCGGAGTCAAGCATCTGCGGATCGTCGAGGGGACACTGTGCCTGGTCGGCTGCAGCGGGACGGTGCGGCGCATGCTCGAAGTCACGCGCCTCGGCACTCTGTTCCATATATGCACTACCTTCGACGAGGCGCAGGCGGTGATCACTTCGAATACCGTACCCAAGGCTGCACGATCCTGCCGCGCGTTTACCCCGAGAGCCGCCGACGCCTGAACGGGGCGCGCAGGGCTTTTGCCGTCGCCGCCCCCATTGTCACGGTCAGTCCGCACCCCGCGAGGAAGAGTCCCACCCGAAACGAAGTGTTGGCCTGCCTGGCTTCCGGCCCCGCGGGAATGAAGTCGCGCCCCTGCGGATTCTCCAGGATGACCATGTCCTCACCGGCGTAGACCTGTCGCAGGGCGTCCAGCGAACCGGGCGGGGCGACGCGCGGGAGGGCGTCGGGCGTGAGGACGATGAACCGCGCCCCGAGCGCGACGGCCGCGGGCACCGACTTGACGAAGACCATGTTTCCGTTCGCGGGTGGGGAGGCGTCTTCCCCGTTGGCCTGCGACACCCTCTCCTTCGCC
>DATLHN010000770.1:0-14680 GCA_035539875.1 Armatimonadaceae bacterium | reverse complement strand
AATCCGAACTAATCGGGGCCAGCGTGCCGCTGGACCCGATTAGTTCGGATTCCCGGTCGCTCCGCGACCGGGAATCCGAACTCACACGATGCAACGGAACGTTGCCGCCCGCCGCGGAGGCGGCCACCCCGGAGGGGGCGGGGGGGGCGATCCCCCTGCGTGTCGTCGTCGTCGGGCACGTCGATCACGGGAAGTCGACGCTGCTCGGGCGCATCTTCTTCGACACGGACGCTCTGCCGGAGGGCAAGGCCGAGAGTATCCGCAAGGCCAGCGAGGCCGAGGGGATGCCCTTCGAGTACGCCTTCCTGCTCGACGCGCTGCTGGAGGAGCAATCCCAGAACATCACCATCGACACGACGCAGATACCGTTTCGCACCGAGCGGCGGCGCTACACCCTGATCGACGCGCCCGGCCACACGGAGTTCTTGAAGAACATGGTCACCGGCGCGGCCAGCGCGGACGCCGCCGTGCTCGTCATCGCCGCCAGCGAGGGCGTGCGCGAGCAGTCGCGGCGTCACGGGTACCTGCTCAAGCTGCTCGGCATACCCCAGGTCGTCGTCGCCATCAACAAGATGGACGTGGTGAATTACGACAGCAGCGTCTACGACCAGGTACGCGACGAGTGCGCCGCGTTCCTGAAGGAGATCGGGCTGGAGGCGCGCGCCTACATCCCTATTTCCGCGCGGGAGGGCGATAACGTCGCGCGGCGGGCGACGGCGGTCATGCCGTGGTACGACGGTCCGGCTACCCTGGAGGCGCTGGACCGGCTGGAGGCCCCGCGCCCGGAGGACGACTTGCCGCTGCGCTTCCTGGTGCAGGACGTCTACCGGTTCGATGCCCGGCGGATCATCGCCGGGCGGGTCGAGACCGGCGTCCTGAGAGTGGGGGACACGCTCGCGTTCGCGCCGGGCAACCGGTCGTCGCGCGTCGCCGGCATCGAGCGGTGGAACGGGCCGACGCGCGACTACGCGGTCGCCGGGGAGAGCATCGGCGTCACGCTCGCCGAGCAGATCTTCGTCGAGCGCGGCGCGGTCGCGTCGTTGGGCGAGGACGCGCCCTCCACGACGACCCGCCTTCGCGCCAGCGTCTTCTGGATGGGGCCGGACGCGCTGCACCAGGGCGAGACGCTGAAACTGCGACTCGCCACGCAGCAGACCGAGGCCCGCGTCGTCCGCATCGAGCGCGTCATCGACGCCTCAACGCTGGAGGCGAAGGACGACGTGGACCGGGTCGGAAAGAACGACGTGGCCGAGCTGGTGATGGAGACGTCCCGCCCCGTCGCCTGGGACCACGCCGAACACTTCCCCTCGATCGGGCGATTCGTCCTGGTGCGTGGCCGCCGCGTCGCGGGCGGCGGCATCGTCACCGGCAGTGAAGCGGTGGAGGATCAGGCGGGGCCGGTCTCACGCAACATCGTCTGGAGCGATGCCCCGATCACGGTGGAGGAGCGCACCCGGCGCAACGGACACGGGGGGGCTGTGGTCTGGCTGACCGGCCTTTCCGGCGCGGGCAAGTCGACGCTCGCCAACGCGGTCTGCCGGGACCTCTTCGACCGGGGCATCCAGACGGCGGTCCTGGACGGGGACAACCTGCGCCACGGCCTCTGCGCGGACCTCGGGTTCGCCGCCGCGGATCGCACCGAGAACATACGCCGCGCCGCGCACGTCGCCGCGCTCCTGGCGCAGACGGGGCAGGTGGTGCTGACGGCATTCATCTCGCCGTACCGCGCCGACCGCGCCGCCGCCCGCGACGTGGCCGCCCGCGCCGGGGTTCCGTTCGTGGAGGTTTTCGTGGACGCTCCGCTCGAAGTCTGCGAGTCGCGCGACTCGAAGGGGTTGTACGCGAAGGCCCGTGCGGGCGAGATCCGCGGGTTTACCGGCATCGACGCCCCGTACGAGACGCCCGCCGCGCCGGACGTCACCCTCCCCACGGGCGATCTGAGCAGGGAGGATGCCGCCTCGGCCCTGCGGGAGGCGGTCCTGGCGCGAGTGTAGCCCGAAACGCGAAAGGCCCGGGGCGCGCCGCTGCACGTCCCGGGCCTTTACACTTACCTAACCGGCCAGCTTGCCCTGCTCCTGGAGTTTGCCCTTGAAGTAGGCGATGGTCTCCGTCAGGCCGTCTTCCAGGCTCACCTTCGGCTCCCAGCCGAGAAGAGTTCGCGCCTTCGTGATGTCGGGCTTGCGCTGCTTCGGGTCGTCGACCGTCGGCAGCGGCTCGAAGACGATCTCACTCGGCGAGCCCGTCAGCCGCTTGATCTCCTCGGCGAACTCGATCATCGTCCGCTCGGTTGGGTTGCCGATGTTGATCGGCCCGCCCTCCCCGGTCTGCGACATGCGGAAGATGCCGTCCACCAGGTCCGAGACGTAGCAAAACGAGCGCGTCTGCTTGCCGGTCCCGTAGACCGTGATGCTGTCGCCGCGCAGCGCCTGGCCGATAAAGTTGGGCACCACGCGCCCGTCGTCCAGGCGCATTCGGGGTCCGTAGGTGTTGAAGATGCGGAATATCTTCGCGTCCACGCCCTTGTAGCGCCGGTAGGCCATCGTAAACGCTTCGGCGTAGCGCTTCGCCTCGTCGTAGACGCCGCGGGTGCCGATCGGGTTGACGTTGCCCCAGTACTCCTCGGTCTGCGGGTGGACCAGGGGGTCGCCGTAGACTTCGGAGGTGGACGCCATCAGGAACTTCGCGCCCTTCTCCCTGGCCACTTCCAGGCAGTTGTACGCCCCGAAGCCGTTGACTTTCAGGATCTCCACCGGCTTGGTGGGGAAGTCCACCGGGGAGGCCGGCGAGGCCATGTGGAAGACGTAGTCCACCGGGCCGTCGAGGGAAATGCCTTCGGAGACGTCCACGTTCTCGTAGGCGAATCGCGGGTCGCTTCGCAGGTGCGCGATGTTGTCGAGCGAGCCCGTCAGCAGGTTGTCGTAGACGACGACCTCGATGCCCTCCGCGAGCAGGCGGTCGCACATGTGCGACCCCAGAAAACCGGCTCCACCGGTCACAAGAGCGCGCGGCATAGTGTTGTTGCGTGTCCTTTCGTGGCCCGGCGCGGGGCCGGAAATCAGCCCCCAATTATAGCAACGTCGGCCGCTCACCGTCAATCGTCCGGGGCGTCCCGCGTCCGGGTTTTCTTGACAGTGCGCTCCCGGCTCTGCTACACTCAAGGTTGATAAAACGCCGATTTACGACGCAGCGTGGCGTCGCTGGCAATGTCGCCGCCGCAGGAGCCAACCCACCATGATCGTGCCGACAAAGCAGCTTTTCGCCCACGCATACGGAAAATACGCCCTGGGCGCCTATAACATCAACAACGCCGAGCAGGTGATGGGACTCTTCAAGGGAGCCATCGACAGCAAGGCCCCCTTCATCATCCAGATCTCCAAGGGGGCGCGCGGCTACACCGACAAGCGCATGCTGGAGGCGATGATCCGCGCCGCCGAGGAGATCTTCCCCGAGGCCGTCTTCGCCGTCCACCTCGATCACGGCGACGAGAAGACCTGCTACGAGTGCATCGAGTCCGGGTTTTACTCGTCGGTCATGATCGACGCCTCCCACGACCCGTTCGACGAGAACATCGCCATCACGAAGCGGGTGGTGGACGCGGCGCACGCGCGCGGCATCTCTGTCGAGGCCGAGCTGGGTATGCTCGGCGGCGTCGAAGAGGACATCAAGGTAGACGAGAAGAACGCGTGTCTCACCGACCCCGAGGAGGCGAAGGAGTTCGTGGAGCGCAGCGGGTGCGACAGCCTGGCCTGCGCCATCGGCACCAGCCACGGGGCGTACAAGTTCAGCGGCTCCCAGGGTCTGCACTTCGACCGCATCAAGGCGATCCAGGCCGAGATCCCCAACGTCCCGCTCGTCATGCACGGCTCGTCCTCCGTGCCGCAGGACGAGGTGGAGCGCATCAACGGCGCGGGCGGCAAGCTGAAAGAGGGGGCGAAGGGCGTGGACCCCGAGCAGTACCTTCCCGCCGCGAAGCTGGGCGTCTGCAAGGTCAACATCGACACCGACGGCCGCCTGGTCTGGTGCCGCGTTCACCGCGAGTACTTCCGCGATAAGCCGGAGGAGTTCGATCTGCGCGGTCCGGGCAAGATCTTCATCGCCGAATACGCGAAGTTTATCGCCAGCCGCAACGAGTACCTCGGCTCGGCGGGCCAGCTGGACGACGTCCGCGAGTTCGTCTCGAAGAAGTAGCGCCGCGACCAGACGGCCCCCCTCCCCGGCGCGAAGCGCCGGGGAGGGGGGCCTCCGTTCGTTCGGGAGGGGTGTGAGGCGATTGACCAGCAGCGACATTGCGAAACGGGCGGCGGCGCTTGCCGCCGTTGACCTCATTCGAGACGGGATGGTGGTGGGCCTGGGCACCGGCTCGACCGCCAAGTTCTTCGTCGAGGCGCTCGCCGCGCGCGTCCAGGAGGAGCGGCTGCACCTGCGCTGCGTCCCGACCTCGCGCACGGCCCGCGCGCAGGGGGAGCAGTTCGGCCTCACCGTCGTCCCGCTCACCATCGAGAACCGGCCCGACATCACGGTGGACGGCGCGGACGAGGTAGACCCCGCGCTGAACCTGATCAAGGGCGGCGGCGGCGCGCTCGTGCAGGAGAAACTGGTCGCGGTCTCCTCGAAGGAGATGGTGGTCATCGCGGACGCGAGCAAGGAGGTGGCGGTCTTGGGGCGGTATCCGCTGCCCGTGGCCGTCGTGCCGTTCGGCTGGGAGACGACCGCCGCGCGCCTGACGGATGCCTTCGCGGTGCCCGCCGCACTGCGCCAGAGCCCGGACGGGCACGGCGCGTTCGTCACCGACGACGGCCTGTACGTCATCGACCTCCAGTTCGGCGAGATTCCGGACCCGGCCGCGCTGGAGGCGCGCCTGCGCGCCATCGTCGGCGTCGCCGAAGTCGGCCTCTTCGTCGGCGTCGCCCACCGCGTGCTCTTCGGCGCGGCGGACGGTACCGTCCGCGAGGTCCACCGTCCGTAGACTGTGGGGACGGCGCAAAAACGGAGCGGGCCGGGGCATTCGCCCCGGCCCGCTCCGTTTGTCTGCTCCCCTACGCTACGGGCGGGTGGGCCAGAGCTGGTTGGTCGTGGTGGCGTTGCCCCAGACGGTCTCCAGTTTGTTCCACTTGACGTGGCCGTCGGCGTAGAGCCAGTTCGCGCCGCCGTTGTGGCGGCGGATCGCCAGGCCGCCCTCGATCTCCGGCTCGGGCGTGTCGGGTGTCACGTCGTTGATGGCGTCCTCGAACGGCTTGATCGACGTGCCCTGCGCCAACGGCCAGGTCGGCCAGGGCGCGGCCCACCAGATGAAGTGCTCCTCCTCGATGTCGCCCAGCTTCTCCGCCAGCACCACCGTGTCGGTGGGCCGGGTCATCTTCTCCTCGCCGAAGCCGTACTCGAACCACGCGTTGATCGCGTAGGAGGGACCGGCCTCTTCGGCGGTCACGTCGTCGGCGGGGCAGTGGTAGACGCCGTCGCGGAACAGGACGTGCCCGTGCTCGTCGACGACCTTGCCGTTCTTGACGTACGGCTCGATCAACTCCGGCCAGGCGACGGTCTCTTCGGCGTCCGAGGAGGGCGGGTCGGCGTCGGTGCGCTCCCGGTTGATCGGGTAGACGCCGTCGTAGTCCTGCTTGTACTGCTCGAAGGCGAGCCCCATCTGCTTGAGATTAGAGAGGCACGAGGTCTGCCGGGCCTTACCGCGCGCCTGGGCGAAGACGGGAAAAAGTATCGCGGCGAGTATGGCTATTATGGCGATGACGACGAGCAGCTCGATGAGCGTGAAGCCCTGGCGGGCCGGGCCGCGCCGAATACCGGCGGGCACAAAGGGAACGGGCATGATCGGACTCCCTGGAATATTGCGGTGGTGCATCCCCGCGGCGGCACGGACGCTCCCGTGCTCCAGTAAAGGAGCGGCAGATGGGCGTGCGGGCGAGGGACCAGTGCGGACGATAAACGGCGGAGACGCCGATTCTATTAGCAGGGAACCGAGGAGGGCGGGCCGCGGAGGCACGCGGGGGAGTGGGCCGCCGGGAGCGCCACGAGCGCACGGAGCGGCGTCGGGGGCGCGATCACGCCGCGAACGGTTTCGGGGACCGGAACGGACGCCGGGGCGTCGTCCTGGAGAGTAAATCCGTGGTTATTGACCTGACAGGCGATACAGGAGGCTGACTCGTGTGCCAGACTCAGTCGCCCGTGGTCGGCGTCGTGCGACGGCCAGTGGAGCAGCAGAGCGAAGGCGAAGCAGACGGCCCAGAACGCGCCGAGTGCGGCACGCCTGCGCTGTGTCTGCTTGTCTGGCCGGAAGATGAACATGACGCCCGGGTGGTCTCTACTCCGCTGCGGAAACGAAACTATATTACAGTATGGGTCGCGCGCGCGATAAATTCCAGAGATTTGCGCGGAAAAGTTACGCCAGCCTCTATCGCGGACGTGCGGCCGGCGGCCGGGGCGTGGTTCACCCGAGCGTTCGGAGGAACGCGGAGGCGGCGTCGCGCAGCCCGGCCGCGTCGGCCTCGCGGCAGTCCGTGTACTGAACCAGGCGCATGTAGGTGGGGAGGGCGGCGGTCCGCAGGTAGATGGGGTACAGGATCGACTCGTCGGACTCGCGATGGCGGCACCAGGCGATGTTCCACTCCTCCTTACAGACCTTCGAGGCGACGTACTCCGGGGAGTACAGGGTGATGACCTTCCGGCAGGCGTCCAGGGCCTCGAAGAGGGACTGCTGCCACGCCGCGCCGGGGTTCAGCTCCTGCTGGTCCACGAAGATGCGAATGTCGGGGCGCTGCGCCTTCAGTTCGGCGACGAGCGCCGTGGCGTGCGCTTCGTTCGCGCGGGCGTAACTGATGAAGACGTCGTAGGCGAAGGGTTCCGTTGCGGACGACGACACTACCGTGGGCACGGCGTCGTATTTCGGCTTGAGCGACGCGAACGTCGTGCCCAGCGCCTCCGCGCGGGCCGGGTCTTTCTCGATGACCTCCAGGCGGGTGAGGGGCAGGCCCAGAGACATCCAGTGGACGGCGGCGTCGAGCAGCGGGGGGAGGACCTGGTCCACGCGCCAGCCCTGGCGACCGGCAGCGAGCACGGGCATGGCGACACTCGTCGGCTCCGTGAGGAACGGCGTCAGGGCGCGAAAGATGTCGCCCACCGTCTCCGGCGGCGTGCCGCGCACCAGCGGCTCGAAGCACAGGATGCGGTCGAACCGGATGCCGGGATGGTCCGAGACCACGCGCTCGGAAAGCCAGCAGGAGCAGGTCGTCCGCAGGTCCGCGAACTTGCGGGTCGCCAGCGACGCCACCGACACGCCTTTCTTGTGGAGGGCGTGCATCAGCGTACCCGGCACCGGCCCGTAGTCGTCCGGAAACGCCGAGATGACGAGTAGGTCCACGCGCCGATCCGGGGGCAGGTCGGTCAGGTCGCCCTGGCCGATCGCGATCCGCCGCGTCTCGTCTTTGTGCGGGACGATCAGTTCATCGAGCAGGGTCATCGCGGGCGCGGCTCCTCGCTCCGGGGAATATCCCTCTAGTGAGGGGGTTCCGAATCCGCCGCCAGTCCGGGGACGGCCGGGCGCTCCGGGATGCACACCTTCACCTTTCGGATGCGTCGGCCTCCCATCTCGGTGATGGTCAGGGTCGCGTCCCCGTAGGGAAGGGTATCGCCGACGCGCGCGACGTTCCCGCGCTGGGCCATGACGTACCCGCCGATGGTATCGACGTCCGGGGCCTCCGCCGGGCCGACCAGGTCGAGGGTGCGCTGGAGCTTGTCGAGCGACATTCGGGCGTCCACGGTCCAGCAGTCCCTGCCCGCGGGCTCCATCTCGGGTGACGTGCGGTCGAACTCGTCCTGGATGTCCCCGACGATCTCCTCGACGATGTCTTCCAGCGTGACGATGCCGGCCGTGCCGCCGTACTCGTCCACCACGACCGCCATGTGCTGGCGTCCGCGCTGGAGGTCGCGCAGCAGCTGCTCGACGGCCTTGGTCTCGGGGATGCGCGGCAGAGGACGCGCGATGCGCCGCAGCTGCTCGGCCTGCTCCTCGGGAGCGGCGTCGTCGCCGCGCCGCGCCAGCGTCAGGAGGTCCCGGATGTGCACCATGCCGACAACCTCGTCCGGGGAGCCTTCGGCAAGCGGGAAGCGGGTGAAGCTGGAATCGTCGGCCAGCAGGACGTTGTCCGCCACGCTCCGGTCGGTCCAGAGGAACACCACGTCGGGGCGGGGGACCATGATGTCCTTGGCCTGCCGGTGGGCGAAGTCGAAGACCTGCTCCATCAAGTGCAGCTCCGACTCCTTGATCTCGCCGCCGCGCGCGCTCGCGTCGAGGATGATGCGCAGCTCGTCTTCGGAGTGCGCCTCGCCGGGGCCGTGCTCCCCGGCGGGCCGGATCCCGAAGGGGCGCAGTACCAGCCCGGCGATGCCGTTAAGCAGGGCGATAGGGAGCTTGAACAGCCGGTAGAACCAGTCGAGCGGGTATATGATCGCCAGCGTCGTCGCCTCGGCCTTCTGGATCGCCAGAGACTTCGGCGCGAGCTCCCCGAGGACGATGTGGAGCGCGGTGATGATCGTGAAGGCGATCGCCCCGGAGATCAGGTGGCGCGTACGATCGTTGAACTGCCCGAACAGCGGCTCCAGCAGGTGCGCGAACGCGGGCTCGCCGATGTAGCCCAGTCCGAGCGAGGCGAGGGTGATTCCGAGCTGCGTGGCGGAGAGATAGGCGTCGAGGTGGCGGACTGCCTCCTGTGCCTTCTTCGCGCCGAAGCGCCCCTTCGCGACGAGCTCCTCGATGCGGGTCGCGCGCACCTTGACGATCGCGAACTCGGCGGCGACGAAGAAGCCGTTCAGGAACACGAGAAACAGGGCGAAGAAGATAAGGCCCGCAGATTTTAAGGCGTCCGGCATGAACGATGTGTCAGAACTGTACCGCGCGGGAAAAGCGTCTTCATTGTACCCGACGTGATTCGTGCCTTACGGCCCTATCCGGGGAGAAGTCCGCGGCCGGTGATGCGCCGGTAGGCGTCCCGGTACTTCTCGGCGGTCTTCGCCACGATCTCCGGCGGCAGGTCCGGCGCGGGCGGCTGCTTGTTCCAGCCCGGGACGGACTCCAGCCAGTCGCGCACGAACTGCTTGTCGAACGACGGCTGGGCGTGTCCCGGCTCGTACGACGCTCCCTCCCAGTACCGCGACGAGTCCGGCGTCAGGGCTTCGTCGATGAGGATCAATCTGCCGCCCTCGTCGATGCCGAACTCAAACTTCGTGTCGGCCAGGATCAGCCCGCTCGCGCGGGCCTTCTCTGCGGCGAACCGGTACAGGGCGAGCGCGGCCTCTTCCACTGGCCCGGCCCACTCGCCGATGTAGGAGGCGATCTCGGCCCGCGGCATCGGCTCGTCGTGCCCGGCGGTCGCCTTGGTGCTGGGGGTAAAGACCGGCTCGGGGAGTCGGTCGCTTTCGCGCAGTCCCGCCGGGAGCGGGACACCCCACAGGTCCACCTGGCCGTCCCGGACCGGGGTGTCCCGGTAGGCCTTCCAGCCGGAGCCGGAGAGGTAGCCGCGGACCACGGCTTCGATAGACAGGGGGTTCGTCCGGCGGCAGAGCATCGTCCGCCCGCGCAAGGTCGCCCGCAGCGCGTCCGTAACGGCCACGCCCGCATCCGCGAGGGCCGCAGCGACGGCGTCGTCCTCGGCCGTGATCAGGTGATTGTCGAGGACGCCGCGCGTCTCGGCGAACCAGAAGACGGAAAGGCCGGTCAGGACGCGCCCCTTGTCGGGGATGCCCTGGTTCAGGATGACGTCGAAGGCCGAGATGCGGTCCGTGGCGACCAGCAGGAGGCGTTCGTCGTCCACCACGTAGACGTCGCGGACTTTGCCGGAGCGGAAGCGGGTCAGGCCGGGGATGTCGGTCGTCAGGACGACCGGCGGCGTGTTTTCGTTTTCGACGGTATTAGCGGCAGGCACGGGTTAGAGGTTAATGACCTTTCCGACGATCTCCTCTTCCCGGATCGCGCCTATCTCGTCGTCGCGGGAATCGGCGGAGTTGTCGACGTTGTCTCCGAGGACGTAGTAGGTGTTCGGCGGGACTTCCTTGAAGCCGCCGACCTCGCGGGGAAACAGGGAGGCGCTCCGGTAGCGCCCGCGCGCGTTCGCGATGTACTCCGGCCACTGCGCGTCCCCGGTCGCGTTCTGGATGAAGACCACGCGCTTGACGATCTCCTGCTCCTCCTCGTTCGGCCGCTTCAGGTGGACGATCACCACGTCGCCGACCTGCAGGGGCGCGAACCACTTGTATGTCTTCAGGATGACGAGCCGGTCGTTGTTGAAGAAGCGCGGCTCCATCGACTTGCCGGTCACCTGCCCCATGCGGAAGTTGGGCAGCGCGAGTAGGGCTATCGCCAGCATCGGGAAGAGGACGCGCCGCTCGCGGATGATGCGCTCGCGCAGGGAAGCGTTCCTCGCCTCCTCCCGCCGCTTTTCCGCGATGCGCGCCTCCAGTATCGGGTCCAACTCGACGGTTCGTGGCGCGGAGGTCGTCGCTATGGCCGAGTCCGATGCGTTGTTCATGGGGCCCTTCTCGTGTTCTCGCACTATCTGAGCAGCATTTCGATCTCCCGAAGGATGGCGTCCCGCTCCGCTGAACACTCGGTAATGCATCCGCCCACGGTTTTGAGCGCGCGGTCCGGGTCCTTGAGCCCGTGTCCCGTGAGCGTCGCGGTGATCGAGGGAGTCTGCTGCAAAAAATATCCCCGCGAAGCGAGTTTCTTCAAACCGGCGAGCGGCGCCACGGAAGCGGGTTCCGCGAACACGCCTTCGGTCGCGGCCACCGCCTGGTACGCCGTCAGGATCTCGTCGTCCGTCACCCGGTCGATGACGCCCCCGGATTCTTCCCGCGCCGCCACGGCACCCTGCCACGACGCCGGATTTCCGATGCGGATCGCGGTCGCCACCGTCTCGGGCTTCGCGACCGGCGCGCCGTCCACGATCGGGGCCGCGCCCGCCGCCTGGAAGCCGAGCAGGACCGGCGTCCGCGTCGCGCGCCCCGCCGCGGCGTACTCGCGGAATCCGCGCCAGTAGGCGGTGATGTTTCCGGCGTTGCCGACCGGGAGCGCGTGGAAGTCGGGGGCGTCGCCGAGGGCGTCCACGATCTCGAACGCCGCGGTCTTCTGCCCCTCGATGCGGACGGGGTTCACGGAGTTGACCAGCTCGATCGGGTGCGTCCCGCAGATGTCCCGCACCAGCCGCAGGGCGTCGTCGAAGTTGCCGTCGATGGCGAGCACCTTCGCGCCGTGGATCAGCGCCTGGGAGAGCTTCCCGAGGGCGACCTCGCCGCGCGGCAGCAGGACGATGCAGCCCATGCCCGCCCGGGCGGCGTACGCCGCGGCGGCGGCCGAGGTGTTGCCGGTCGAGGCGCACATGACGACGCCCGCGCCGCGTCCCGCGGCGACGCTGACGGCGGCGGTCATGCCCCGGTCCTTGAAGGAGCCGGTCGGATTCAATCCGTCGAACTTGAGAAACAGGCGTGACCCTTCCGGCAGGCCGATCCACGCCGCCAGGCGCGGCGCTTCGATCAGGGGGGTGTTACCCTCGGACAGACTGACGATAGGCGTCTGCTCGGTGATGCAGGGCAGGAACGAGCGGTAGCGATCCAGCACGCCCCGCCGCATGTGTGATTCGGTCACGATCCCCAGGCCTCTGTGGTTCGGAATCGGGCGTCGCCGACTATTACTCTTCGACGCGGAGCCAGTTGTTGACGGAGAGGACGACCGGCAGGCGGCTGATGACGTCGAGCGCGCCGCGCAGGTGCTCCTCCCGGACCTTGTGGGTCACCCAGACGATCTCCGCCTCCTCGTCGGGCAGGGCGCGCTGCACGACCGACTCGATGGAGACGTCGAAGTCGCCGAAGACGTTCGCGATGCTCGCCAGTACCTTGGGGCGGTCCAGCGCGTGGACCCGGGTGTAGAACTTGGTCTCCACCGACTCGACCGGCTGCATCTTCTTGTTCTCGAAGCACGTGCAGCCGATGCGCCCGGTCGCGCCGGTCATGATGTTGCGGGCGGAGGCGACGATGTCGCCCACGACCGCGCTGCCGGTGGGGAGGCTGCCCGCGCCGCGCCCGTAGAACATGACGTCGCCCACGGCGTCGCCGCGCACGAGCACGGCGTTGAAGACGTCGTTGACGCTCGACAGCGGGTGCGCGACCGGGAGAAGGGCGGGGTGGACGCGCACCTGCATGGTCCCCTTCTCGCGGTCCTGCTGCGCGATGGCGACCAGCTTGATGCGGTAGCCCAGCTCGCGCGCCACGGCGATGTCGCGCGGCGCGATGTGCCGGATGCCCTGCGCGGAGACGTCCTCGACGTGGACGCGGGAGTTGAACGCGATAGAGGCCAGGATCGAGATCTTGTACTGCGCGTCGAAGCCGTCCACGTCGCTCGACGGGTCCGCCTCGGCGTAGCCGTGCTCCTGCGCCTCGCGCAGCACGTCCTCGAAGGCCGCGCCCTCCTCGGTCATCTTGGTCAGGATGTAGTTCGTCGTGCCGTTGACGATCCCCATCACCTCGTGAAACCGGTTGGCGGCGAGCGACTCCTTCATCGCCGCGACGATAGGAATGCCCCCGGCGACGCTCCCCTCCAGGAAGAAGTCGCGGCGCTCAGTGTGGGCGGCTTCCATGAGGTCGTGACCCGCCTTGGCCATCATCTCCTTGTTCGCGGTGACGATGTTCTTACCACTCCGGATCGCCCGCAGGACGAATTCGTGCGCCGGTTCGACGCCCCCGATCAGCTCGGCCAGGATGTCGATCTCGGGGTCGTCGATGACCTCCCACGGGTTGTCGGTCAGGAGGGAGCGATCCACCTGGACGGCGCGCGGCTTGTTCAGGTCGCGCACCGCGATCTTCTTCACCGTGATGCGCGCGCCGACCCGCCGGGTGATCTCTTCCGCGTTCTCCGCGAGCAGGCGGACGGTCCCCGAGCCGACCACGCCCAGACCGAGAACGCCGACCTTGATCTCCCGCACTGCCGTCATACTTCCGTACTTCCTTCGAGGATGATGAGCGTATCGCCCGGCTGCACCAGGGCCTTGTTCTGCGCGACGACGGCGAGCACGCGCCCGGCGTGCTCGGTCTTGACTTCGGAGAACACCTTCATCGCTTCGATCAGGCCGATGGCCTGACCGACCTCGACGTAGTCGCCGACCTCGACCAGCGGCGGGTCTTCGGGGGACGAGGAGCGGTAGAACACGCCCATGACCGGGGCCTCCACCGGCACCCCCCGCGCCTCCGCGGCGGCAGCGGCGGACGCCGGCGCGTTCTCGGCCACGGCGAAGTCGTCGTGAATCTCACCCGCGTAGGGGTCGGGGAAGGCGGGCAGCGCGTACCCCGGCGAGGGCGCGCCGCCGCCCCCGCCATTCTGCGATGGGGGGGAGTAGGACGCCGTGCGCAGCGTCACGCGCACGTCGCCCTCCTCGTAGCGTAGCTCGCTCAGGCCGTTTTCTTCCACGAGCCGGGCGAGTCGCCGAAGGTCATCCGGGGTGATGCCGAAGTCCGTCACGCGCGTTTCCGTCCGATATTTCGAGGTAGTCTTCCCGGGGGCGCGGGAGCGCGTTACCCCAGAGATAGCGTCGCGGCCCGACGCACGCAATGGCGACGGACCGCTGGGCTCATTGTAGCATCGGGGCAGGGGGGTGTCAAGGCAGCCCACCCGGCGCGGGCGGCGTAAGAAGAGGCCCTCCTCCCCGAAGCCCCGGCTTCGGGGAGGAGGGCCTCCGCGGTGGCTGCGGCTCACTTGATGCGGACGCGGAAGCGACCGCGCAGCCGCCGACCGCCGCTCCCGTTCCCGGTCTCGGGGGCGATGACGCGGTGCGGGCAGCCCATCCCCTCCAGGGCGGCGAAGCGTGCGGTGGGACCCATCGCCGCCAGCCGGGCGATCTTGTCCGGGGTCACGCCGGCGTAGACGTCCGTGCTCTGCTTGGAGTGGGGGTCGAACACGAGCTGGTGTTTCGCGTCGTCGTAGTCCAGCGAGGCGGGCTCTGGGTTGTCCTTAGTAGCTGCCGAAGGTGGAAACCGTCTTCCAGCCGACGTGGACGTTCTTCTTCGGGTCGGCCTTCGCTGCGGCACACTCTCTGGCGAGGGCGGCGATCACCTTCGCCTCGATTTCGCCCTGCTCGGGCGGCGGCGCGAGCTCGTTCGGCTTACGGGCGCTGTTCGCGCTTCCGACGGTGACGTCGAAGCTCCCGACGTCCACGTGGCGGGTGTTCGGGGCCACGCCCGCGCAGCCCGCGGAAAATGCGGCCAGGGCGGCCAGCAGGACGGCAGGCCGTAGCGACCCCCGCGTTCGGTAACGGTTCATCCGGTGTCTCTATCCTCTCCGTCTCGTTCCGTCGCGCCTGTGCCGAAGATTGTCACGGGCGGCGTGGGCGTACGTACGCCACGACGGACGCGCCTTCCTGCCCACGCAAAGTGCGTGCCAGGCCGCGTCGGGGCAGGATGCGGCGGGGCACGCGGGGAAACTGCGGGAAGTGCTGCGTGACCGTCCTTGGGACGGCACGAGGAGATACGGAAGTGACAGGAACATTACGCAAGGCGGGTCTTCCGCGAGCGGCAGCCGCAATAATGGCGTTCGCGATGGTGTTAGGCGCGCTACTGCTGGCGGGCTGCGGTGGCGGCGGCGGTACGGCGGGCACGGGGGGCGGCGGCGGAAACCCCGACGGCTCGCTGT
>DATLHN010000769.1:0-2579 GCA_035539875.1 Armatimonadaceae bacterium | reverse complement strand
ACCGTAGAAGGCGCGGTCCCGGTCGTTGACACCGTCGAAGAGGCTCGGGGTAGTAGCAAGTATCGTGACGAACGGGCGCTCGCTCAGGAACGACCGGAGCGCCCACTGCTCCTGGTCGGTGAGGCCGCGGAAGATCTCGTTCAGGTTCTCCACCAGGAGGAACAGAGTCCGCTGCTCCCCCCCGAACTCCCGGATCAAATCCGCCGCCGCCCCCTCGGTCGCGTCCAGCGGCAGGTCGTAGAGGGCGTCGATGCGCGCCGCCAGCTCGGCGTCCGGGTACTCCCGGTCGAGCGCGCGCAGGATCGTGAGGTACAGGTCGGCCAGCGACGCGACCCCCCACTCCTCCTCGGCGCAGAGGGCGACGGCGACCTTGCCCCTGAGTTCTTCCCGTTCGCGGACGCGGTGGTAGACGAGGTTGACCAGGAACGACTTGCCCATGCCGCGCGGGCCGAGCAGCAGGACCTGGTGCTTGGCGGGCGTGAGGACGCTCTCCGCGACGCCCCGCACGAGGCTTTCCGCGAGCGCCTGACGCTTGACCAGGATTGCCTCCAGCGTGGCGTGGCTCATCCGCCCCGGCGTGAAGACGGACAGGTACGACGCTTCCGGGACGGCAGCGGAGGCGGGCATGGCGGCGTCTCCTATGCCCCCATCCCGCGGCGGCTGCGCCAGACGCGCTTCAGGAACGGGCTTCGGAACCTATAGGAAACACCGTCCTCCTCCACGGTCGTGTAGTGGTCGAGGCCGAGAAGGCGCAGGACGCGGCGCAGCGTCTCCTCGTCGCGGGTCGGCACCTTTTCCGGGTCGAGACCCTGCGCCAGTTCGGACAGCGTCTTCGGCAGGCCGGTCGCAAGCTGGTCCAGAATGCCGCGGGCAAGGGGACGGTAGCTTTCCGGGTAGTGGGTGTCGATGCGCTGGTCGAAGTAGTCGAGCTGCCACGGGTCCAGCGGGTCGGTGAGCCGCTCGCGAATGCGACGGTCCACGCCCGGCACTGTGGCGACGGCGTCGCCCGAGGCGGCTATGTCAGCGATGATGTGCTGGATGTAATACGGCACGCCGTCCGTCTGGTGCGCGAGGTGCAGGGCGACGGCTTCGAGTTCGGCGGCGTCGCCGCTGCCCGCGATGTACTCGCCGTGGAACAGGCGCAGGGCAAGGTCCGCGGCGTCCTCGGCGGTGAGCGGTTCCAGGTCGGTGCGGGCCATGTCGTTGGTCGGGTCGTTCTGGTAGCCCGCTTCTCGCAGGACGGTAAGGACGTGGTGGAGGCCCAGCGACCCGGTAAAGATCATGCGCAACGCGCTCTCCTGCCGGGCGGCGCGCAGGGTGTCGAGCAGTTCCATGACGCGCGCCTCGCCCTCGGCGGCGGTCGCGGTGCGGCGGCGCACGGCGTCCAGCATCAGGGGCAGTTCGTCCAGGGCCAGCACGGCGCGGGGGGCGTCCAGTTCGGCGAGGTCGCGCAGCAGGGTTTCGAGCAGGCGCTTCCAGTCGCCGCCGAGGTTCTCCGGCAGTTTGCCGCCGACTGCCGCGGCCTTCATGTCCGCACCGCCCAGCTTGTTCAGGAAATTGGCGACGGTGAAGCGCGCCTTCTGCACGGCTCCCAGGGATGTCTCACTCGCCTTGAGCAGCGCCTCGATGAACTGCAGGGGTGTTACCGCTCGGGATACGTCGCAGTAGATGACGGTCCACCCGTCGGGCGGCTCGGCGCGCATCTTGTCGCGGACGACGGACGTCTTGCCCGTGCGCCGCTCGCCCGTAATGTACAGGCTCTGGCGCTCCAGGCGGTCCCAAAGCGACGCCACCAGCGCGTCCCGCCCGACGACCTGATCGGGAGCCAGCATGCCCCCCGGATTTGCCCTTTGCGCGTTCGTCGCCATCGTGCGGTGCCATACCTTTCGTCGCTGTCCGCGGTCTCATCGCGCCGCGACACGGAAATTATACGTCAAAAATAACGTACGTCAATATTGACGTACGTTATTTTTGACGTATAGACGTAAGGCTGGGCGAGACCGAACTACTTGTGCGAGACGACGGCCTGGTTGATGCCCATCGGGAGCGCGTGCAGTTCGCTGCGGGAGAAGCCGGCGCGGGCGAACATGCCCTCCAACTCGCCGAAGGTGTAGGCGTCGCCCGCGGGGGTGGTGGCGAGCATGATGAGGCCGAAGGCGACCGCGCCGGGCGGGGACGTGCGCGATTCGTCGGGCACGAACTCCAGGGTGACGGCCCGGCCGCCGTCGGCGAGCGCGGCGTGGACCTTGCGCAGCAGGGCTTCGTTGGTCGGCGGGTCGAAGTGGTGCAGGAAGTTGGTGAGCAGCACCAGGTCGTAGCCGGTGCCGAAATCGACTTCGAAGGCGCTGCCGGGCAGAAGCTCGTAGCGGTCGTCGGCGACGCCCGCCGCGCGGGCGTTGCCCCGGGCGACTTACAGGACGGCGGGCCAGTCCTGCGCGACGACGCGGACGTTGGGATGCTTTTGCGCGAAGGCGAGGCCGAACAGGCCGTGCCCGGCGGCGATGTCGAGGACGCGGACCGGACGGTCGGCGGGGATATCGACCAGGTCGGCGAGGAGGCCCGCCGGGAAGCGCATCAGC
>DATLHN010000768.1:0-14905 GCA_035539875.1 Armatimonadaceae bacterium | reverse complement strand
CCGATCCGCTCGCGCATCTCCTCCGCGGCCTTTCGGCTGAACGTCAGCGCGAGCAGGTTCTCCGGCCGCACGCCCATCTCGCGCGTGAGGTAGAGGACGCGCGCGGTGAGGGTGCGGGTCTTCCCGGTGCCCGGCCCCGCTCCGACCAGAAGCGGCCCCCTATCGGCGCGGGCCGCCGTCGATTGCGAAAGGTCCAGGGCGAGCGGGGAGGGTTCCGCCGTCGGCGGGGACGGCGGCGTTTCCGCTACGACGTTTTCGGCGGCGGTCAGGCTCGCCTCCAACTGCGCGAAGGCGAGCGACGGGGAGACCCCGACGCGGCGGGCGATGGCGTGGGCGTCCGCGCCGCCCTCGAAAAGGCGGCGGGCGAGCGGGGCCGGAAGGAGGAACTCGCGGGCGAAGACGTTGGCCTCGGTCTCGCGCCGCTGCCGCGGGCCGTAGCCTACCAGGGCCTCGCCCTCGGCGTTGGCGTCCACGTCCTGTTCGTAGCACTGGCACCCCTCGTCCTCCACGTCCGCGTGGTCGTGGTGCAGGAAGAGGTGCGCCAGCTCGTGCGCGATCAGGACGCGCCGCTCTTCGGCCGGGACGTCCGCGCGGAGCCAGATCGTGTTGACCTCGCGGTCCAGGACGGCGTGCGCGCCGGAGAGGAGGGCGTCCGAGGGCGGGCGGAGGCGGATGCGGAAACCGGCCTGTCGGAGGGCGGCCTGAACCGCCGCCTCCGCTGCCGGGGCCGCGCCGCCCTCGTGCGAATCGCCGAGGAGCGCGGCCCGGCGGAGGCGGGCTTCCTCCCGGACGGTCGTCCAGGGATCGCTGCCCGTTGTGCCCGCGCCCGCCATGGGGTGTTGTCGTATCCCTTAATGCCTGCGCATGAGCCTACGAAGCGTCGTCCGCGTCCAGGTAAAGCGCGCGCTGCGCCGCCGTCAGTTCCGGGTCGCACCCGAGCGTCGCGCGGAAGTCCTCGCGCTCGCCCACGCTCGGCGCACTGTCCGAGCGGTAGCTGGCTCCCACGGCCAGGCGCGGCGGCCCGGCCAGGTAGGCGTTGACCTCGCCCGCCGCACGCCCCAGGGCGTCGGCCAGGTTCTGCACCAGCGCCCGCGGGAGCGAGTCCGGCGCGAATAGGCGGCGGTGCAGCTTCACGACGTACGCCTCGGTGAGCGAGAGCCGCGCCGCCAGCGCGTCCACGTCCAGGCCCTTCGCCTCGGCCGCGCCCAGCAGGCTCGTCATCGGCGCGGCGCCGCGCAGGGCGCGCAGGGCGGAAAGTCCCGCGCTCCGCAGCCGCGCCTCGGCCCCGGCGTCCGCGAGCGACCGCTCGGCCTCCGCCTCCCCGCACCACCGCTCGGCGGCGGCGCGCGCCAGGTCGCGGGCGTACTCCGGGTGGCGGCGCGTCCACTCGGCCAGGTCAGCTCCGGGTCCGGCCTGCGTGAACGCGACCAGCACCTCGTCGCCGCTATCGGTTATGTTGGCAATTTTCCTGATATCCATGGCTGTCGCCCGCTAACTCTTTCCCTGAACCGCTAAACCCTGCCCTCGTTCCAGGCCATCAGCTTGGCCTCGGCGCGGCGCAGATAGTTCCGCACCGATCGCCCCGTGACCCCCAGTATGCGCGCCACCGACTCTCGCTCCGGGTCCTCGCTCTCCTCCGGCAGCCCTTCGATGAAGCGAAGGTAGACCGAAAGACGCTCGTTCTCCGTCAGCAGGGCGAGGGCCTCGCGCCGCTCCGCCATCGCCTCCGGTCCCGGCGATTCGTCCGCCAGGCGGGCGAAGATGCCGTCTCCCCCGGAGGGGCCGTCGTCGTCTTCGCGCTCGTCCCCGGGCCTTATCTCGGCGTCGATAGTGGCCTGGCGCTTTTCGACCAGGCTCCAGAGACGCCGATCCAGGCAGACCCAGAACCGCACCTCCCAGAACTCCGCCTGCGGTCCGCAGTCGAACACGGCCTCGCAGAGCGCGGCGGTGAGGTCCTGCATGCAGTCCTCCGCCTGATCGGCCGGAAGCCGCCACCGCGCCAGTTTGCGCTGCACGTGCCCCGCGATGCGGTCGATCAGCGCCTCCGCGATCCGCCAGGCCGTCTCTTCGTCGCCCCGGCGGGCGTACTCCCGCAGAAAGTAGACCAGCGTCTCCTCGCGGGGCCGCCGCGGGTCGTTCGGTATGTACGAGTCCGTCAGTGCCAGCCGCCGCGAACGCTCCGGGAGGCGGGAGAATTCCCGCGCCTGCCGGTCCACCTCCGCCTCGCGGTGGTAGACGGCCCCGGTGTCCCGGCGGGTCCGCGTCAGCGGTCGCAGGGGCCACTCGGCCTCGGTCGTCGTCAAAGGTACAGCGGTCTCTTTCATGGGCGGAACTTGCGGCGCGGGCGTGGAACCGGAAAAGGGAAACATTAGTTCGAGCGGGTAGGGCCAAATGCCTCCCTGATTATAGCAAACAAAAGGCTGCGTCGCCTCAAAAAACCGGCCCGGACGGAGCCCGCGGGACGGGCGGTCACGCCTGCGATACCATGAAACGTTCACCCCGTCAGGGCGGAAATTGAAGCGAATCGCCGCTCGCGATGTCCCATTACGATAGAACGATCCGAGGTAGGCCTCTTGACACACGCTCCGAATCACGTCTCTCCCCGCGGCCCGGCGCGCCGCCGCGCCCTCGCTTTCTGGTGCCTGATGCTGGTCTTCGCCCCCCTCGTGCTGCTTGCCCCCGCGGGCTGCGGAGGCGGCGGTGGCGGCAGTGACACGGGCGCCACGACCGGCAACAACAGCGGGCGCGTCGAGCCGCAGCCCGGCTGGAACGTACTGGCTCTGACCCCGGTCCAGACGCCGCGCAAGTGGACCATCCTTCTCTACATGAACGGCGCGAACGACCTGGAGGAGTTCGGCTCGCTCAACGTGAACCAGCTGGAGACGGTCGGCAGCAACGGCGACATCAACATCGTCGCGCAGTTCAAGCGCATGCGCTCCAGCCAGTCCTACGACGACAAGTCGAACGGCGACTGGACCGGCACCCGGCGTTACCTGGTGACGAAGGACAACGACCAGGCGACCGTTACCTCCACGCAGCTCTCCAACCGCGCCGACCTGGACATGGGGCAGGCGGCGTCCCTGCGCGCCTTCATCGACTGGGGCGTGGCGACGTTCCCGGCGGAGAAATACTGCATCGTGCTGTGGAACCACGGCGCGGGATGGCGCTCCCGCGCCCGCGACAAGAGCGTCGTGACCCGAGGCTTCTCCTACGACGACGAGACCGAGAACCACATCGACACCAACCAGCTGCCGGCGGCGATCCAGCTCAGCGACGGGCGCAAGTGGGACCTGATCACCTGGGACTCGTCGCTGATGCAAATGGCCGAAGTTGCCTACGAGATCCGGAACCAGGGCAAGTGGATCGTCGGCTCCGAGGAGAGCCCCCCCGGCGCGGGTTACCCGTACGACCGCTTCATCTCGCAGCTGGCGGCGAACCCGAACATGGACGGGCGCGCGTTCGGCACCATCATTGCCGATGAGACCCTCGCGGACTACGGCCCGAACTCGAACATAACCCAGTCGCTTCTGGACGCGAGCAAGATCGAGCCGCTGGCCGCCGCCGCGAACGCGCTCGGCGCCGCGCTGATGAACGCCAAGGCGACCTACGGCGAGCAGATCGCCCTCGCCCGGGACGACGCGGAGTTCTACGACTACCGCAACAACAAGGACCTGCTGGACTTCCTCCGGCTGCTGAAGGCGAACGTCCCGGACGGCTCCGTCCAGACGGCCGCGACCCAGCTGGAGGCGGCGGCCCGCGCCGCGATCGTCAAGAGCGTGAACGGGCGCGACCACCCGAACTCCAACGGCCTGGCCGTCTACCTGCCGACCCCGAACGGCTACCGCCGCGACGACATCGAGCAGGCCAACGGCTTCGGCCAGCGGTACGTGGAGATCGCCTTCGCGCAGGCCGCGCCGAACTGGCAGTCGTTCCTCGCCCAAGGGCCTCCGTAGGGCCCGGGGACCGAAACGGAAAGGCCGCGGGGGCAACGCCCCCGCGGCCTTTCCGTTACCCGTTGTCAGGGGTTGGCGCGGGATTTGAGGACGGGGAGCACGCTCTCCTCGACGCGGACGGCGTCCGGGGCCGACATCACCACGGCGTACTCCACCACGTTCTGAAGTTCGCGGATGTTGCCCGGCCAGGCGTGGCCGGTCAGGCGGGCGAGGGCGGCGTCGGAGAAGCCCTCGGGGAACGTCCGCCGGTTCTCCTTCGCCAGCCGCTCCAGGAAGTGGGCGGCCAGAGCGGGGATGTCCTCGCGGCGCTCGCGCAGCGGCGGCAGCGTCACCGGGATGACGTGCAGCCGGTAGTACAGGTCCGCGCGGAACGTCCCCTCCTGCACTGCCTGCCAGAGGTCCCGGTTGGTCGCCGCCACCACGCGCACGTCCACCTTCACGGACTTGACGCCGCCGATGCGGCTTATCTCCCGCTCCTGAAGGGCGCGCAGCAGCTTCACCTGGGTCAGGTGCGGGATGTCCCCGATCTCGTCCAGGAAGAGCGTCCCGCCGTCCGCCAGCTCGAACCGCCCCGGCTTGGCGGCGAGCGCGCCCGTGAACGCGCTCTTCTCGTGGCCGAACAACTCGGACTCCAGCAGCGTGTCCGGGAGCGCGGCGCAGGAGACGGCGATGAACGGGCCGCGCTTGCGCGGGCTGGCCTCGTGGATCAGCTTCGCGGAGACCTCCTTGCCCGTGCCCGACTCGCCGAGCAGGAGCACGGTGGCGCGCGACGCCGCCGCGGCGAGGAGCTGCTGCTTCACCGTGCGCGTCGCGGGGGCGTCGCCGACGAAGCCTACCCCGGATGGCAGGGCAGCCGTCGCCGCGGTCGGCGCGACGCTCCGGTCCGCCGTTTCCGGCTCGGCCGCGGCGTGGGCCGCCGCGGCCGCCCCGCCGCCGTTACCGTGGCCGTTCGCTTTCGCGGAGACCGGGGTCGCCGGCAGCGAGGGCAGCAGGTCGACCTGCGGCACGGCCTTCATCGCGCGCTGGACCGTCTCGCGCACCTGCTCCACGTCGAACGGCTTCGTCAGAAAGTCGAACGCGCCCAGGCGCATCGCCTCCACCGCCGAGCGCACGGTGCCGTGGCCCGAGATCAGGAGCGTCCGCAGGCCCGGGTGCTGGCGGCGCACCGCCTCCAGCACCTCCAGGCCGTTCAGGTCGGGCATCAGGAAGTCGGTCACCAGCACGTCCACCGACGGCTGCTGCTTCGCCTTCTTGATGGCGTCCCGCCCGCCGTCTGCGATGACCACGTTGTAGCCGTCGCGCGAGAGCACGGCGGCGAGGACGCGCCTCAGGTTCGGCTCGTCGTCAACGATCAGCACCGTCGCCGCGTTCGGGTCCGGCGCGCCCGCTTCAACCGGCATAAGCGTCTGCGTCCTCTGCCCGGGGCGTGTCAGGAAAGGCGGGCGGGCCGCCGGGCGGGTTCGCCGCCGGGACGTAGAGCAGGAAGCGCGCGCCGCCCGTGCGGATGTTCTCCGCCGCGACCGAGCCGCCGTGCGCCGTGATGACCTGCTTGACCTGCGCCAGCCCGAGCCCCGTGCCCCGCGCCTTCGTCGTAAAGAACGGCTCCCACAGGTGCTCCAGCAGCGGCTCGGGGATGCCCGGCCCCTCGTCTTCCACCACGATGGCGTAGGAGTTGCCGTCCGCGCCGCTGCGCTGGAGCACGACCGTAACCACATTATCGGGACTGACGCCGCCGGTTGTAGCCATCGCCTGCGCCGCGTTGAGAAGAAGGTTTCGCAGCACCCGCCCGATCTGGCCCGCGTCCACCTCCACCCACGCCGGGTTGTTGACCGCCATGACCTCCTCGATGCGGCTGACGCCGAGGCGCGTGAGTTCCGGCTTGAGGAACGCGATCTCGTGGTGGAGTACCTCGCGCAGGTCCGAGCGGGACGTCTGCGGCGGCGTCGGGCGGGCAAACTCCAGCAGGTCGGTCGTAAGGCGGCCCAGACCGTCCACCTCCTCGACGACGATGCTCAGGAAGTCGCGCAGGGTGCCGCGCATCTGCTCGTGGTCCTCGGCGGACATGTCGGCGCTGGCGTACTCCCGGAGCAGGAACTGCGCCGCGCCCTTGATCGACGAGAGCGGGTTGCGCAGCTCGTGCGCGACGGACGCGGCCAGCTGGCCGAGCGCGGTAAGCCCCTTGGTGCGCGCCATCTCGCGCTCCATCTGCGCCGCTTCCTCGCCCGCACGCGTGAGGTCCTCGACCACCCGGTCGTGCGCGATGACGGACCCTGCCTGCGCCGCGAAGAGGGAGAAGACGCGCAGTTCGCTCTCCGTGAACGGCAGCGCGGGCGTGAACCGGGAAATGGAGAGGACGCCGACCACCGCGCCGTCCTGGGCGATCAGGGGGGCGCACAGTGACGACTCGATCTCCGGCCGGGCGCGGATGTCGGTCGCCGCGCCGCCTTCGCCCGCGCCCTCGCGCAGGAGCGGGTGCTGCCGGGGGTCCTTGTTCACCAGGATCGGCTGCCCGGACGCGGCGACGCGTCCCGCGATGCGCTCGCCCACCAGCATGGTCACGGTCTCCGAGACGTCCTGCGGCAGGCCGACCGACGCCGCCATGCGCAGCGTGTCGCCGCCGCGCTCGCGCAGCATCAGCGAGCAGGAGTGCGCGTCCATCGCGGCCGTCGCCCGCTCGGCGATGAGCTGCATCAGGCGGCTCGGCTCCGTGTGCGGGACCGCCCGCCACAGCTCGTAGAGGGCGGAAACCTGCCGCTCGCGCCGTTCGTTCTCGGCCAGAGCGGCCTGACTGATCGACAGCGTCGCACCGGGAATGGAGAACGCGAGCGACTGCCCGGCGGCGTGCCGGGACGCGGCATGCTGCGGTACGGGAGAGCCGCGGTGTTTGGAGAGACGCATCTCTCGCTCCGTCGGAATTTCGGGCGTCTTTTCAGGCATCGTGGGATGCGCTCCGAACCAGGTAATGAAGTATCTATCGCCGCGGACCATCGGTGCCTATACAACAATTTCCGTGCCAGAAGCCCGTCTACCCGGTCGGCGGCGAAGATATTCCTGTGTGTCTTTTCGCACCAACGGTATAATAACGCCACCCGCCGTGCTATTCACCGATTCTTCCGTCACCACGCCCTCCAGCCACCCCGCCGCCGCTGCCGCCGCGCACCAGTACCACGACGTCGCCGCCGTTTACGACGTGCTGATGGCGGGCGTGCCGCACAACCTCTGGCTGGCGCGCATCGAGCGCGCGCTGCGCGACCGCGACAAGCCGCGCGCCCACTCCGTGCTCGACGTCGCCTGCGGCACGGGCATCGTGACCGAACTCCTCTGGCGGCGCGGCTACAAGCCCATTGTCGGCGTGGACATCTCCACCGAGATGATCGACATCGCCCGGACGAAGGCGATGGGGCGCGGCGCACCGCCGGAGGTGCGTTTCGAGGTCCAGGACGTCACCGCCCTCGACCTGGGCGGGGCGACCTTCGACCTTGCCGTCAGCATGTTCGACTCGCTGAACTACGTGACCGACCCGGACGCGCTCGCGCGGGCGTTCGTCCGCATCCACGGGCATTTGAACCCCGGCGGCGTCCTCGCCTTCGATCTGAACTCGCTCTACGCCCTTTCCCACGACCTGTTTACCCAGGTCCACCTCTACGGACCCGTCCGCCACCGCTGGAAGGCGCACTGGGACCGCGAGACGCGGCTCTGCCGCGTGGTCATGGAATTCGAGATCGACGACAAGGAGAACGGCGGCGTCCGCGAGTTCCAGGAGGTCCACGTCCAGCGGGCCTACGCGATCCCCGAGGTAAAATCCTTCCTGGAGGAGGCGGGCTTCGTGAAGGTCGAGGTCTTCGGCAACTACGGCGACCGCCCGCCCACGACGAAGTCCGACCGCCTGCTTTTCGTCGCCGAAAGGAGTTGACGCCGCGTGTCCTGCCCGAGTAGCCGCCGGGAGATGCCGTCCCGGTGGAGCGGGGTGTTTTTCCCGCTCCTCGCCCTCCTGCCTCTGTTGACGGGCTGTCCCTCCCCGAGCACCCCGACGCCCGACGCCGCTTCGTCCCCGCCCGCGATCGATCAGGACCGGAGCGCGGGCGCGTTCGAGACGACCGACCCCTGGCTGCTGAAGACGACTAAGCCGGGCGCGAGCCGCGGCAACCACGGCATCTTTCTCGGCAACGGCTTCCTCGGGGCGACCTTCGGAGCGAGCGGCGACGCGGGCGAGGACGCCCGGGCGTACGTCGCCGGGAACTACGACCGGAACGAGGTGCTCGCGCCCGTCGCGAACTGGCACGACCTGGGCCTGCCGGAGCCGAAGCCCGGAGAGACGTACGAGCAGACGCTCGACATGAAGCGCGGCGTCCTTACGACCAAGATGGGCGGCGTCACCGTTACCGCGTTCGTGTCCGCGGCCGACCCGTACCTGGCGGGGATCAAGGTGGAGGGGGCATCGCCCGGCAAGGAGACGAACGTATCGGCGGGTCCGGGACGGTACGCCGTGGAGTCCTGGGGCAGCGGCCCGGAGGTGACCGTCGATTCCGGGGGCGGCAAGACGTTCGGGCGGCCGTACGAACACATGGTGCGCATCCGCCCCTCGTCCGCGGGGACGTCGGACGCGCCCAAGCCCACGTTCGAGCAGGCGTTGAAGGCGCACGAGGCGGCGTGGGCGAAGCGGTGGGCGGGGCGCGACATCGTGATCGAGGGCGATCCGGAGGCGCAGCAGCTCGTCCACAAGGCGATGTTCGACCTGCTGCAGTCCACGCGGCCCGGCGGCGACGACTCGATAGCGCCCGAGACGCTCTCCGGCGACTTCTACAAGGGACATATCTTCTGGGACGCCGACATCTGGATGTTCCCCGCGCTCCTGCCGCAGTTCCCGGAACTGTCGCGTAATGTCCTCGATTACCGGTTCCGGCACCTCGACGCCGCGAAGGCGCAGGCGAAGGCCCAGAAGCTCAAGGGGGCGGACTTTCCCTGGGAGTCCGCCGCGAGCGGCCGGGAGACCGCGCCCGGCGGGTTCGCCAAGGGGCGGCACGTCACCGCCGGGGTGGGGTGGGCGCACTGGCAGTACTGGCTGGCGACGCGGGACCGTAAGTGGCTCGCCGAGCGGGGCTGGCCGGTGCTCTCCGGGGTCGCCGACTACTTCGCCAGTCGGGCCGTGAAGAACCCCGCCACCGGGAAGTACGACCTCAAGGACGTCACCGGGCCGGACGAGTTCAAGCAGGGCATCACGAACAACACGTACACGAACGCGATGGCCAGAAGCTGTCTGCTTGCCGCCGCCGAGGCCGCGAAGGTCCTCGGCAGACCTGCCGACCCGAAGTGGGCGGAGGTGGCGAAGAACATCGCCCTGCCGTTCGACAAAGCGCGGGGGGGCTACCTCGTGCGCGAGGGCGACGACGGCAAGCGCGGCACGAAGCAGGCGGACGGTGAACTGCTGCTGTGGCCCGCGCAACTCCCGATGGACGAGAAGACGCGGCGGGCGACGTTCGAATTCCACGCCGCGCGTCCCATCAAGAACGGTCCTGCGATGACGGACTCCATCCACGCCCTCGGCTGGGCGCGGCTCGGCGACGCGAAGCAGGCGGAGGAGAACTTCCGAGAGTCGTACCGGCCGTTCGTGCGCGGCCCGTTCCTGCTCTTCTCGGAGAAGCGCAGCATGGACCGGTGCGACTTCGCCACGGGGCAGGGCGGCGTCCTCCAGAGCGTCCTGTACGGCTTCGGCGGGCTGGACTGGGAGTCGTTCGAGGGCACGCCCAAGCGACCCGTCGCACTGCCGCCGACCTGGAAAAAGCTGACGATCACCGGCATCCGCCGCGGCGGGCAGACATACACGTTGACCGTGACCCCGGAGGGCCGGACGCTGACGTCGCAGGAATAAACGGGCGGCCAAAAACCCCCGGAAGGCGCACCAGCCAGTGCGCCTTCCGGGGGTTCCGTTTTTCTAGGTAGGGAGGGTCGTCGGTTCCGCGGCCTGTTTCCCGCGCTCGTAATAGCCGAGCTCGGAGAGGAGGTCGTTCGGGTCTGTGTCCAGCAGGTCGGAGATGGCCCGGACGAAGTCCTCGGAGGCGGTACAGCGGGCGTCGGCAGAGGAGAGTGCCGCGTCCGCGTCCAGGGGCTCCGCGACCGGCGTCTCGTGCGTTTCAAAGGACATATCTTGTCTCCGGTGACAGGATTGGCCCCGCGGTGTGCATCGACGGGAACGGGACCAACGGATTGTACCACGCTGCCATCGCGGATAGTTCCACACTTCGCCCGCTAATATTTCCGGCCCCGTCCCCCGTGCATCGCGCGGGGGACGGGGGTCGGCGTTTCAGAAGCGGATGACGGACCGGATGACGTTGCCCTCTTCCATCTTGTGGAAGGCCGCCTCGACGTCGCCGAGCCCGATCTCCTGGGTTACCATGCGGTCTAGGTTCAGATTGCCCTCCAGGTAGAGCTGCGCGAGCAGCGGGAAGTCGTGTGAGGGCAGGGCGTCGCCGCAGTGGCACACGCGCAGCCCGGCCTTGTTCCAGTAGACGCCGGTCGCCATGTTGCCGAGGTTCAGGTTTACGGCGTCGTGCTCGGCGGGGAAGCCTATGGTCGTCGCCGTGCCCGCGTAGGAGAGCATCCGAACCGCCTGCTCGATGCACGCCGGGATGCCCGTCGCCTCGTACGCGAACTCCACGCCGCCGTCCCAGCCGTCCTCGGTCAGCTTGCGCACCGCCTCCACCGGGTCGCCGTCCTTCGCGTTGACCACGTGCGTCGCGCCGAACTCCTTCGCCCATTCCAGCTTCGTCGGGTTGACGTCCACCGCGATGATCTGCCGGGCGTGCTGGAGCTTCGCCCCCTGTATGACCGACAGGCCGACGCCGCCGCAGCCGATGACGGCGACGCGCGCGCCGGGGAAGACCGGAGCCGTGTTCATCGCCGCGCCGACGCCGGTGACGACGCCGCAGGCGATCAGACACGCCTTTTCCAGGGGGATGTCCTTCGGCATCTTGATCGCGGCCTTCGCGTGGACGACCGTGTGGGTGCTGAACGTCCCGCAGCGCAGCACCTGCGAGCAGAGCGCGCCGTCAGTCTTGCGGTGGATGCGCTGCTTGGGCCGCAGGGCCATGTAGCAGCGGCGCGGGTCGCCGCGCCGGCACGCCGGGCACTGCTCGCAGGGCGCGCGGTAGGCGATGACGACCGGGTCGCCCACCTCCAGGCCCGACACGCCCTCGCCGAGCGCCTCGATGTAGCCCGCGCCCTCGTGGCCGAGGACGATCGGGAATGCCATCCCATTTCCGTTAAGGACCTTTACGGTAAGGTCGGTGTGGCAAACCCCGGAGGAATGCATCTTGACGAGGACTTCACCCGGTCCCGGCGGGTCCACGACGATGTCGACGACCTCGACGTCCTTGCCCGGCTCACTCAGGATTGCCGCCCTGCCTTCGTATGCTGCCATTCTTCAGATTCTCCTTGCGCCGCGATTGCTTCTGCGTGAGGGTTCCACCTCCCATCGGAAACCTCCTGTCGCGGCGGCGTAGAATCTCGAAGATGAGGCGTCAAATCCGCTCCAGGTAGGCCGTAAGGAGGCGGGCGAGGCTCTCCGGGGCGTCACGGTGCATGACCTCGAATCCGTGGGAGTTTTCGGCGGCGAAGGCGAGCGTTACCGGACGCGCGCAGAGGCCGCGCGACGCCGCGCAGGACGCGTCCGAGCCGCCCCGCGTCACCGCCTGCCAGTGCAGCGAGAGGTCCGCCGCCGCGGCGGCGTCCGCGAGCAGGTCGAGGTCGCGCGGGTCGGTCGCCGCGAACGAGTCGGTCACCCAGACGGTCGGGTTCGCGTCTAGCGGGAAGTAGGCGTCGGGGGTGCGCGGCCCGATCTCCAGGGCGACGCACACCTCGGGCGGCGCGGGGAGCGAGTTGAACAGGTACAGCGCCCCTTCCCCCCCCACCTCCTCACTGGACGTCGCGGCGAAGAGGACGTCCCCGCCCAGCCCGCGCTCGCGGAGCGACGCCAGGGCGAGAAGCCAGGCGACCAGGTCCGCCCGGTCGTCCAGGAAGAAGGAAGCGACCAGCCCGCCGCCAAGTTCTGTCAGCGTGCGGCGTGAACGGGCGATCACCGCCCGGGTGCCGGGGCGCACCCCGCGCGCGGCCAGCTCCTCCGCGTCCAGCCCCGTCAGCAGAACGGCCATGTCCCAGGTGAGCGCGCGGCCGTCGCGCGCCTGCTGGGCCGCGGCGGCGGGCGAGGTGGTGTGGATGGAGCCGAAGGAGAGGATGGCCGGGAGCGCCGCGCCGCCGCCGCGCGACGTGAGGACCTCCACCGGCCCCTCGCCCCACTTCCACGGGTACGCGCCGCCCATCGAGGCGACCCGGAGTGAGCCATCGGGATCGATGCCGGTCACGATCAGCGCGATCTCGTCGAGGTGCGCCGTCACCACCACCTTCGGGGAGCGCGGTAAGCTGCTCCCGGGCGCGGTGAGCAGGTTGCCCTTGGCGTCCACCTCGGAAGCGAGGCCGAGTGAGCCGAGGTGGCGCTCCAGCGCCGCCCGCACGCCGCCCTCCTGCCCGGGCGGTCCGGCCGCGGCCACGAGTTCGGCCAGCAGGTCGATGGGGGAGGGCAGGGGGGAGTTCGGCATGGTCCTACGTTCCTTCGGTCACCGCAAAAAAACGCCGCGGCCCTGGGTAAGCGCTGCGGCGAAAGGATAGAAGGACTGTACTGTTGACCTTAGGACCCTGTCAAGGCGGGGCGGCTTCAACGCCGACGTGCAAAAGCGGCATCTGCTGGTTCAGCCCCGTCACTTCCAGCACCGAGCGGAGCGCGCCGGAGGGAAGGACGCGCACCGGGACGCGCACCATGTCGGCAACGCGGACGATGGTGAGCAGCGTGGAGACGCCCGTTGAGTCAATGGCCGAGACGCCGGTAAGTTCCAGCAGCAGCGACGGGGGACGCGCCCCGAGTACGGCGAAGACGGCTTCGCGGAACGGGAGGACGGTGGACAGGTCGAGTTCCCCCCGCGCGTGGACCACGCCCCCGGAGGCGTCGGACTCGGTCGTGATGGTCAGGTAAGGCGAGGGAGCGACGAGTGCCCGGCGTCGGCGCTTCTCCTCGGAACCGGTCGTGGCGGGCGGGGTGTCGTCGTGGTGTCTGCTGGGCATTTAGTATTCTTGGGAAGCGCGAGTGATGAACCCGAACACCCCTGTCGATGTATCGGCATTTGCGGTATCCTTTACTCAGGAAGCGGGCGTGGGACGGTTTACGAGGTTTTTCTTTTCTCCGGTAGTAGTTCGCCCGCGAGATGCCAACTCGCCAGCGTTCTGAGACGACATAATCGTTGACGGGAGGCGCCGTCCGTGTCGGCGCGTCCATCCGTTACTGTCACTTCGAGGATCAAGAGCACGCCGTTGAGCTTACTGCGAAACTGGATCGGGCGGGCGCAACCCGCGGTGACGGCCGCCCCGTCTACGGCCGCGGCGCGGTCGTCGGCCGGCGGCGCGGGCGCCGAACAGGTCTCCGGGGCCGAGAGCGCCCTGGTGGACGCCGCCCGGCGCGGCGAGCGCGACGCTTTCGATTCGCTCGTCGGCACCTACCAGACGCAGGTGCGGGGGTTCCTCACGCGCCGCGTCGGCTCCGAAGTGGTAGACGACCTGCTCCAGGACGTCTGGCTGGCCGCGTGGACGGCCATGCCGCGCTTCCAGCGGCGGGCGTGCTTTCGGACCTATCTGTACAGCATCGCCGTGAACAAGTGCATGGACTACCACCGCGCGCAGAGCCGCGCGGCGGCCGCTTCCGCCAATCTGGTGCAGGAGTACGAGGCGGGCGAGAACGCTGCTCGCTGGCAGTCCCCCGAGGACCTGTACGCCGCCGCGGAACTGCGCGAAACGGTGCGGCATATTATTGACGGTCTGCCCCCCGCACAGCGGGAGGTTCTGGATTTATACTATTATGCGGAGTTGACGCTTCCGGAGATCGCCCGGGTACTGGAGCGCAACCTGAACACGGTTAAGTACCAGTTCTACCGGGCGCACGATCTCGTCGGCCAGAGTCTCGCTGCTCCGGGCGGGCCGATGTCCTCCGGGCGGCGCGGAACCTCGCCCGCGGAAGCGGGGGAGACCGGGACGGAGGAGCGGGCGCAGCCCACGTCCCGCCTGAGAAAACGTTGAAGTTATGAACTGCTCCGACAGGGATCAAGACATACTGCTTTTCGAGCACGGCGCGCTGAGCGGCTTGCAGCGTTCGCGCACGGAGTGGCACCTGCGCCACTGCCCGCGCTGCCAGGAGCGGCGCGAGCACCTCGCCCTCCTCGGCGGGCTGATGGCGGGCGCGATCCGCGACGGCGATGTCATGCCGCCTCTGCCGTCCTTCCCCGGCATGGTCGTGAGCGCCCGGGCGACCGCCAAGAACCGGCCCGCGCCCGCGGCGCGGCCCGCCTTCATTTTCGCGGTGACCGCGGCCGCGGCGGTGATCGCGGCGGGTGCCCTGGCGTACAAGGCGACCGCTCTGACGATACCGATCGATTCGGACAAGGTCCCGCCGCACGTCACCTATATCTACCGGAGCGCGCGCCCGGCGCGCCCGGCGCGTCCGGCGCCCAAGCCCGCGGCGGACTGCCCGCCGCCCAAGACCTCCGCCTCCCCGAAGCAGTCGAGCCTTTACGTCCCCGGCGCTTGCGGTCGCTCGGCGGAAGGTGCTCCGCCGACGGCGATGGCGATGGCATCCGTCTCCTACGCCGCGCCTTCCGCCGCAGCGCCGACCGCGCCGTCCCTGCCCGGTCGCGCCTGCCGCTGATCTGTCGGTCGGCGCGCGCGCCTCGTCGGCGATCACAGGGTTCGTACGGGGGGCGAACACAGCATGCGATATTCACGCCGGGTCCTCCTCGCGCTCGTCCCCGTACTGCTGCTGGTGCTCCTTGCGGCGCTGCTCCGTCTCGCCCCTCACCCCAACGCCGCGGGCGAAGTCACTGCCGCTTCCCCGGAGGAGGTCCGCCGCGAAGGTGACC
>DATLHN010000767.1:0-2731 GCA_035539875.1 Armatimonadaceae bacterium | reverse complement strand
GTGGCACGTCTGCCGCGACGCCGGGCCGGACGGGCCGAAGGGGAGCTGGCCGCTGCGGCGCGGCTTTGACCGCTTCTACGGCACCATCACCGGCGCGGGCAGCTACTACGACCCGACCACGCTCTGCCGCGGCGAGACGTTTATCACGCCCGAGAACGACCCGGAGTACCGCCCCGAGCGTTTCTACTACACCGACGCCATCACCGACAACGCGGTCCGGTTTCTGGCCGACCACGAGCGGGACCACGCGGGCAGTCCCTTCTTCCTGTACGTGGCCTACACCGCCGCGCACTGGCCGATGCACGCCCTTCCGGAGGACGTCGCGAAGTACGCGGGCCGGTACGACGCCGGCTACGCAACGACCCGGGCCGCCCGCCTGGAAAAGGCGCGGCGTCTCGGCGTCGTGGACGAGCGGTGGGACCTGACGCCGCCGGACGACGACTGGGACGCGGTAGAGCACAAGGCGTGGGAGGCGCGGAACATGGAGGTCTACGCCGCGATGGTGGACCGCATGGACCGGGGCGTGGGGCGCATCGCCGCCGAGCTGAAGCGCCAGGGGGCGTTCGAGAACACGCTCGTCCTCTTCCTCCAGGACAACGGCGGCTGCGCCGAGAACCTCGGGCGGCGCTCGAACGCGGACACGATCCGGGACGTCTCTTACGCTCCGCTCGGCCCCGACGGCCTCCAGCCGAAGATCTGGCCGCCCATGCAGACCCGCGACGGCCGTCCGGTCCGCACCGGGCCCGGAGTGATGGCGGGGCCGGGGGACACGTACATCGCCTACGGGCGCGGCTGGGCGAACGTCTCCAACACGCCCTTCCGCCGCTACAAGCACTGGCAGCACGAGGGCGGCATCTCCACGCCGCTTATCGCCCACTGGCCGGCCGGGATGGCCGCGGGGCGCGGCACTCTGAACCACGAGCCCGCCCATCTGATCGACGTCCTGGCGACCTGTGTCGATCTGGGCGATGCGGAGTACCCGTCCGCTCGTGACGGGAATCCGGTGCCGCCGCCCGAGGGGGTCAGCCTGCGCCCCGCGTTCGAGGGGAGCGGTCTGGGACGGCCGACGCCGATCTTCTGGGAGCACGAGGGGCACCGCGCCGTGCGCGACGGCCGCTGGAAGTTGGTCGCGGAGCAGACCGGCGAAGACCCCGGCGCGTGGGAACTGTACGACATGGAGGCCGACCGCAGCGAGATGCACGACCTGTCGGCGGCGCACCCGGAGCGCGTGCGGGAGATGGCCGCCCAGTACGACGCCTGGGCCGAGCGGGTCGGGGTGCAGCCCTGGCCCCTGAAGCGTCCCGGCGAGGCGTCGGCGGCGGGTTAGGCTTCCGCAGACGGTGTCCGGTATTGGGGTCGTGGTTGCCGCCCGCCCGCGGACTGAAGTCCCGGCTTCTGCCGGTGGTTTCAACCACCGGCTACTCCGCACACAGGTCGAAGCGGAAGGAAGCGAGGCAGAAATGGCGCAGCGGCACGGCGACGACTTTACGGGCAAGGGGTGGAAGCTCGTGTGGGCGGACGAGTTCGACTACAAGGGGCTGCCCGACCCGAAGAAGTGGGACTACGAGGTCGGCAAGGTCCGCAACCAGGAACTCCACTACTACACGATGGCGCGGGCCGAGAACGCGCGTGTCGAGGGCGGCATGCTCGTCATCGAGGGGCGCAGGGAGCCGTACGAGGGCTCGGACTACACCGCCGCCAGCATCGTCACGCTCGGGCGGGCGGGGTGGCGGTACGGACGGTTCGTCGTGCGGGCGAAGATGCCGAACACGCGGGGGGCGCGGCCCGCGATCTGGATGATATGCGAGGACATCGGCAAGGTCGGCTGGCCCCGCTGAGGCGAGATCGACGTCATGGAGTTCGTCGCCCACAACCCCGGGGTCATCCACGCCACCATCCATCGGCCCGGCGTCGGCCAGCCGCGCATGAGGAAGGGGCGGACGATCAAGGTGCCCGACTGCTCGGACGCCTTCCACGTCTACGCGGTCAAGTGGTACCCGGACCGCCTCGCCTTCTTCGTGGACGACAAAAAGTACCTCACCTTCCCGAACGAAGGCCCGGACCGGTGGACGTTCGACAAGAAGTTCTACCTGCTCCTCAACCTTGCCATCGGCGGGGCGTGGGGCGGCCAGAAGGGCGTGGATGCGGAAGGCTGGCCGCAGAAGTACCTCGTAGACTACGTCCGCGTCTACCAGAAACCGTAATCCCCGGCGCGGGCGCGCGGTCAGTCGGGGGGCTTCTGGTAGAAGTCGAAGGTGTGGCGCAGCTCGGTGTCGGTGGGGATGCGCGCGCCGCCGAGCGGCGCGAAAACCCACGGCGCGAACGGCTTCAGCGCGTCGATCGATTCCAGCGGGACGGGCGTGTGCTCGGGAACGTCGTTCCAGCCGACCAGCAACAGCCCCCCCGGACGCAGGCAGGCGCGGAAGCCGCCGAACGCCTCTTCCAGATCGTCCCGCGCGTCCAGACCCCACCCGTAGACGCCGTTGAGGACTATGAGGTCGAGAGAGGCGGGGGCGAAGTGGCCGGCGACGCGGCTGGCGGAATCGACGAGGTGCCGCCCCCCGCGCGCGCCGAAACGGGCCTGTTCGGGGTCCAGGTCCAGGGTCCAGTACTCCCTGCCGGGGAAGAACCGCTCGTACGACTCGGTGTACCAGGCGCAGCCGACGAACAGGACGCGGCGCAGCTCCGCGCGCCGCGCGAGGTCGGGCAGGATGACCTGCTCCAGGAGGCG
>DATLHN010000766.1:0-2854 GCA_035539875.1 Armatimonadaceae bacterium | reverse complement strand
GATGGGGCGGTGGTCATTTCCCTTATTGTGACGGAAACCGGCCGGGATTCGTACACGGCCGCGGACGCCGGGGCGGAATTTTCCGCCAGCCAGGCAGGGTTAAATACGGGCGCGGGCGAATTTATTCCCCGGCGGCAGCGTCGCGGCCAGGGCGTCCGGAGCAGACTCCGGCAGCCCGACTTCGGAGGAGGCCCCGAACGTGGGGTCGCCGCCCGGCCTCCCTGTCCGGAGGGTCGGGCGTATGCACGCGAAAGAAAACGAGAACCCGCCCTCATGAACCGTACGAATCCCGCCACCCCGCGTGGGAAGCGGCGCGCGAGCCGCTGGAAAGCCGCCGCCGCCGCTGTGCCCGCCCTGCTCCTGCCGCTGGCCGCCGCGGGCGTCACGGCCCGGCCCGCGCAGGCCCAGGTCTTCAACGCGATCTACGACTTCACCGGCCAGCCCGGCGACCAGACCAGCTCGCCCGTCACGAGCGGCGCGCCCGCGGGCCTGACCTTCTCGGACATCGTCCGAGGGTCCGGCATCAACCCCGTGAACGGCGTGAACTCGTTCAACGCCGACGGATGGACGACCGCGGCGGCCCCGGACCTGAACGACTACTTCGGCTTCACGATCACCCCGGGCGTCACCGTCAGCAGCTACTCGCTCACCGACCTGGACTTCACCGAGCGGCGCAGCGGCACCGGCCCGACCCAGTTCGTGGTCCGCACGAGCCTCGACGGGTTCGCCGCGAACGTCTTCAGCGGCACCCTGCCGGACGACACGAACAACCGCCGCCAATCGTTTGACTTCGGCAGCGCGTTTTCGTCGATGACCACGTCGCTGACGATCCGCATCTACGGCTTCGCGGCCGAGGGCACGGGCGGCACGTGGCGTCTCGGCCCCTCCGGCACCGGCCAGCCCGCCAACCTGATCGTCGGCGGCACCGTCACCTCGGCCTCGTCCGCCGTGCCGGAGCCGGGCACGCTGGCGCTGATGGGCGCTCCGCTGCTCGTGCTCGGCGCGCTGCGCGCCCGCCGCCGCCGCGGCTAACCCTGCCGGAACCCCCGCCGAAAATCGGCGGGGGTTTCCTTGACATGATTAGTTCAATGCTGTACTATACAGCCGTGAATGATTTCAGCCAGTGTCCGACCGAGGGGGCCATCGGGCTGCTCACCCTGCTGATCCGCAGCGGGCGGGGAGCCGAGACGCGCCTGGACGACGCGCTGGCGTCGGTCGGCCTCACCTTCGTCAAGTGGCGCGCGCTGGACGCGCTGGCGAAGAGCACGGACGGGCCGGTCTCGCTCAAGTGCCTGCCGCACATTCTGGGCTGCGTCAAGTCCAACGTCACGCAGCTCGTGGACTGGATGGAGGCGGAGGGGATCGCCCGGCGCGAGGCGGACCCGGAAGACCGGCGCGGGACGCGCGTCGCGCTCACCGAGGCCGGGCGGGACGCCCACCGGGCCGGGCGCGAGGCGCTGGAGGGGGCGACCCGGTCCTTCTTCGCGCGCTGCGACCGGGACGAGCAGGAGAGCCTGCGCCGCCTCCTGCGACAACTGGAAGCGGACTGACCCCCGCCTCCGTCATTTGCGTGCGCGGGTACGCGCCCTCGAAAAGTTCACTTCTGTACAGTACAGAAGTGAATAAAATGCCCCGCGAAGCGGGAATAACAATCGCGACAGGAACACCGGAAGAACATGCCCAGCAGACCTAGACTGCACGTCCTCATCGCCAGCACGCGGCCGGGCCGCGTCGGCCCCGCCGTCGCGCGGTGGTTCCACGAGTTCGCCGCGCGCCACGGCGATTTCGACGCGCACCTCGTGGACCTCGCCGACTTCGCGCTGCCGGTGTACGACGAACCGAACCACCCGCGGATGCAGCGATACGAGCACGAACATACGAAGCGCTGGAGCGCGTCGGTGGACGCCGCCGACGCCTTCGTGATCGTCACGCCGGAGTACAACTACAACCCGCCGCCCGCGCTCGTCAACGCCCTGAACTACCTTTACAACGAGTGGAACTACAAGCCGGTCGGCTTCGTGAGCTACGGCGGCGTTTCGGGCGGCCTGCGCGCCGTCCAGTCCGCCAAGCTGCTGGTCACGACCCTGAAGATGGTGCCGCTGGTCGAGGCCGTGAGCGTCCCGATGGTCAACGCGCACCTTTCGGGAGAGGGCGGCGCGTTCGTCCCCAACCAATTGCACGAGGCGTCCGCGACCGCCCTCCTGGGCGAACTGCGGCGCTGGAGCGACGCGCTGACGCCGATGCGCCAACCGAATCCGTAACGTTAGAGTATTCATCGTGTGCCCGCGCCGCGGGCGGAAAGCAAAGCGGGAAGACAGCCATGAGCACTACACTGCACAACACCATTCAGACCGCGACCGCGTCGGGGGCGACGGCGGCGGAGACCCCTAACGTCCTGGCGCGCGACCGCAGCGCCGTGGACTGGGCGCTGCTCGCCGTGCGGGTGGTCGTCGGCATCATCTTCATGGTCCACGGCGCGCAGAAGGTCTTCGGCCTCTGGGGTGGCCCGGGGCTGGAAGGGGTTATGAGCGCGCAGGGACCCGGCGGCGGCGGCGTGGTCGGCCTGCTGGTCGCCATCGGCGAGTTCTTCGGCGGCCTCGGCCTGCTGACCGGCTTCCTGTCGCGGTTCTCGGCGGCGGCGAACATCCTGATCATGGTCGGCGCGATCGTGATGGTCCACGGCAAGAACGGCTTCCTGATGAGCGGCGGCGGTTACGAGTACAACCTCGCGCTGATCGGCCTGCTGCTGCCGGTCCTGATCGCCGGTCCCGGCCGGTTCGCGCTCGGCCGCGCGCTGCCGCTGCCCCGCGTCCGCGGCACCGACCGCCCGATCCCTGCGCTGGAGTAGCCCGCG
>DATLHN010000765.1:0-4582 GCA_035539875.1 Armatimonadaceae bacterium | reverse complement strand
CTCCCCCACGCTGTGGGAGAGGGGTCGCGCGAAGCGCGGGGGAGGGGGCTTCCGGGTCTCTCCGCGCGCGGATTCGGTCACGTAAACAACCATGCCAGGCAAAACACCCTTCGTCCACCTCCACAACCACTCCGAGTACAGCCTCCTCGACGGAGCCGCCAAGATCAAGGACATGGTCAAGTGGGCCGTCGCCAACGACATGCCCGCCATCGCCCTCACCGACCACGGCACCATGTACGGCTCCTTCGAGTTCTACAAGGCCGCCAAAGCCGCGGGCATCAAGGGCATCGTCGGCGTCGAGCTCTACGTCGCCACCCGCAAGCGCACCGACCGCGACCCCAAGCGCGACGGCAACTACCATCTCGTCGCCCTCGCCAAGAACGAAACGGGCTACAAGAACCTCCTCCAGCTCGTCACCAAAGCCTCCCTCGAAGGCTTCTACTACAAGCCCCGCGTAGACCGCGAACTCCTCGAACAGCACCACGAAGGGCTCATCATCACCTCCGCCTGCATGGGCGGGGAACTGGCAAAGAGCATCGTCAACGGCAAGGGCAGCCTCGAAGACGCCAAGAACGTCGCCGCATACTACCGCGAGCTCTTCGGCGACGACTTCTACCTCGAAGTCCAGGGCCACCACGCCCAGGGACAGTGGGAGATCAACGAGCAGGTCAAGCGCATCTCCGAGCAGATGGGCATCAAGATGATCGCCACCAACGACGCCCACTACCTGCGCGCCGAGGACGCCGACGCCCACGACGTCCTCATCTGCATCCAGACCGGAACCACCGTCGAAGACCCCAAGCGCATGCGCTACGAGCCGCGCGAGTTCTACCTCAAGTCCCACGAGGAGATGACCCGCGACTTCGAAGCCTTCGGACCCGAAGCCCTCTACAACACCCTGGAGATCGCCGACAAGATCGACCTCACCATCGAGGAAGGCCGCGCCCCCATGCCCGCCGTCGGCCTCGACCCCGGCAAAAACGCCCAGGAAACCATGACCCGCCTCTGCCAGGAGGGCATGGCGCGGCGCATCCCGCACGCCTCCGACGTCCACCGCGACCGCCTCGCCTACGAACTCGACATCATCGAGAAGACCGGCTTCGCCCAGTACTTCCTGATCGTCATGGACATCTCCAACCACGCCCGCGGCACCGGCATCTACTTCGGCGTCCGCGGAAGCGCCGCCGGCAGCCTCGCCTCCTACTGCCTCGGCATCACCGACCTCGACCCCGTCGAGTACAACCTCACCTTCGAGCGCTTCCTCAACCCCGAGCGCGTCTCCATGCCCGACATCGACATGGACTTCGAAGACACCCGCCGCGCCGAAGTCATCGAGCACGTCACCCGCAAGTACGGCAAAGAGAACGTCGCCTACATCACCACCTTCGGCACCCTCGGGGCCAAGGCCGCCATCCGCGACGCCGGCCGCGCCCTCGCCCTGCCGCTCCCCGACGTCGACCGGATCGCCAAGATGATCCCCTCCCTGCCGCTCGGCATCTCCATCGACCGCGCCATGAACGGCTGGCCCGAAAAGGACTACCCCGGCAACCCCGAACTCGTCCAGGAGTACAACAACAACCCCCTCTGCCAGCGCCTCCTCGACACCGCCCGCAAGCTCGAAGGCATGGCCCGCAACGCCAGCGTCCACGCCGCCGGCATCATGATCGCCGACCGCCCCCTCGTCGAATACACCCCCCTCGAAAAGCGCAACGACCTCCTCGTCACCCAGTACCCCCACGCAAGCCTAGAAGCAATTGGTTTGCTAAAAATGGATTTTTTGGGTTTGAGCAATCTGTCAATATTGGCAGGTGCGGTGAAGCTCATAGAGAGGACGCGAGGGGAGAAGATCGACGTCTGGGATATACCGCTGGACTACGCCGACCCGCGCGCGAAGAAGGCGTACGACATGCTCGGGCGGGGGGAGACGACCGGCGTCTTCCAACTCGAATCGCAGGGCATGCGCAAGTACATAGTGGAGCTTAAGCCCAACTCGGTCAAGGAACTGGCGGCCATGGTGGCCCTGTACCGGCCCGGTCCGCTCGCCCACATCCCGCGCTATATTCGCTCCAAGTTCGATCCGGGCCTGATCGAGTACGCCCACGAACTGCTGCGGCCCATCCTGGAGGAGACCTACGGCGTCATCGTCTACCAGGACCAGGTCCTGAAGATCGTGCAGGCCGTCGGCGGCCTCTCGCTCGGTCAGGCAGATCTGCTGCGCCGCGCCATGGGCAAGAAGCAGATCGAGTACATGATGAAGCAGAAGGCGAACTTCCTCGCCGGGGCGAAGGAGCGCGGCGTCACCGAGAAGGTCGCCGAGAAGATCTTCTCGGACATCGAGCCGTTCGCCGGGTACGCCTTTAACGGCGCGCACGCCGCGTGTTACGCCATGGTGGCCTACCAGACCGCCTACCTCAAGGCGAACTACCCGGCCGAGTACCTCGCCGCCCTGATGGGGGCCTATATCGACAACGCGGAGAAGGTCACGAACACGATCGACGAGTGCGGGAGACTCGGGGTGAAGATCCTCCCGCCCGACGTCAACGAGTCGCAGGCCGACTTCGCCGTTCAGGACGACGACACGATCCGCTTCGGACTGCTCGCCATCAAGAACGTCGGGCGCGCGCCGATCGACGCCATCCTGGCCGCGCGCGAGAAGGGCGGCCGGTTCGTCAGCCTCGAAGACTTCTGCAACCGCGTGTTCCCGGAGGGACTGACCAGCAAGTCGGTGATCGAAATGCTCGTCAAGGCGGGCGCGCTCACCAGCATCAACCCGAACCGGCGCGCGCTGATGGAGATGATCGAAGACTGCTGCGCGGTCGCCGCCCGGGGCGCGAAGGACGCCGCCGCGGGTCTTATATCCCTGTTCGGCGAGGGCAGCAGCGCGTCGCCCGAGGACGCCGCCGCGCTCGGAACCGCCTCGGTCGCGGAGGTCATCGTTTCCGACTACTCGCGCGGCGAGCGCCTCGCCTGGGAGAAGGAACTGCTCGGCATCTTCCTGTCCGAACATCCCGTCAAGCCGTTCGAGCAGGAGATGCGCCGCAAGTACCGCGCCATGCGCATCGATGCCGTCAAGGCGACGCAGCCCAACCAGGACGTCACCGTCGGCGGCCTGATCACGGCCGTGCGAACGCACTACACGAAGAAGGGGGAGCCGATTCTCTTCCTGACCCTGGAAGACACCAGCGGCACCTGTTCGGCGACGTGCTTCACTAAGACGACCAGTGAGTTCGGCAAGTACCTGCTCAAGGACGCCATCGTGGTCCTGAGGGGGAAAGCGCAGCACCGGGAGCGGATGAGCCGTGGGGGCAGCGACGCGGCGGCCGAGGACGAGGCGGGCGGCGGCGGCGAGCGCGCCGCGCAGGTGGAAGTGATCGTGAACCGGGTCGAGCAGATCGTGCCGAACGCGATGGCGGCGGACGCACGGCCGCGGGAAGTCCACGTGCGGATCGATCCGTCCACGAAGACGCTGCTCAAGATGCTGCGCGACACCTTCGCGGCGCGCGAGGGCGGCTCGCCGCTGTTCCTGCGCGTCGAGACGCCCGACGGGGTCGAGCAGAAGATCAAAACTCCGCTGCTCGTGGATGCCGACGAGGCGCTGATCGAGCAGGTGCGTCGCATGCTCGGCGGCGGTACGCGCCGCGCCTGGGTGGAGTAGGGCGACGCGCCCCCCGGCGGCAGCCCCGCCGCTTCCATAGTAGATTTTCGTCGTTAACGGGTACAAACCGATTACGGAGGACAGGTATGACCCGGCACTGTGGAAAGTCGAAGAGGGCCGCGGCGCTCGCGTTAGTAGCGACACTGGCGGCTCCCGCGGCGGCGGTCGGGGCGTGGGGCGCGGCGTCGGCGCGGGCGTTGGCGCAGCAGCAACAGCAGGGACCGTTCACGGAAGCGACGCTGCGGGGAAGCGGCCGGGGCGCCCTCCGCCTCGCCGGGCGCGCGGCCGAGCCCCTCCGGGCCGTGGACATTCAGCTTAAGGCGGGCGGGGACGCGGAAATCTCCGTCACCGGCGAGCGGACGTACACCGCGCGGGGACGCTGGCGCGGGCGGGGGGCAGACACGGTCCTTCTCCACGGTCTCACGGGCGACTTCATCAACCAGCCGATGCGCGGGCAGGGGACCATCCGCCTGGACGAAAAGCGCCGATTTGCCCGCCTGGACCTTGACGGCACTGTCAACAATCGCCGCTTCTCCGTCGACTTTTCGCGCGTGGGCGGCGTGCCCGCACCGTTTCGCGAACTGCGCTCTCGCAACTCGGGACGGGGAGAATTGATCGCCGGCAACCAGGCCCCGGAGACTCTAGCCCTGATCACGGTGACGCTCACCCAGGAGGGGCTGATGCAGGTCGAGGCCCGCACCATCGGCAATGACGTCCGCACCTTTACCGGTCGCTGGACCCCCGTTTCCGCCACGGCGGCGACGCTGGACGTGACGGACGGGCTGGGGCGCGCGGGCGCGCGAGGCAGCGGCAAGGTGACCCTGACCCCCAGCGGCGCGGGCCTGGCGCGCGTCGACATCCGCGGGGAGACCCAGAACGAGCCGTTTACGCTGCGGTTTGCCGCGGACGGCAACGCCCCGCAGCCCT
>DATLHN010000764.1:0-2568 GCA_035539875.1 Armatimonadaceae bacterium | reverse complement strand
CACACCCTACAACATTCCGCGTTCGCACTACTGCTTCAACGACGCCATGTCGATCACGAAGCGGTACCGCACGTCCCCGCGCAGCATCCGCTCGTACGCCTCGTTGATCTTCTGGATGGGGATCACCTCGACGTCCGCCGTGATGCCGTGCTCGCCGCAGAAGTCGAGCATCTCCTGCGTCTGCGCGATGCCGCCGATCAGCGAGCCGGAGAGCGACTTGTTGCCGAACAGCAGGCCGAACGCCGCCACGGGCAGCGGCTTCTCCGGCGCGCCGACCAGGGTCAGGTTGCCGCCGGGCGCGAGCAGGTGGATGTAGGCGTTGACGTCGTGCTCGGCGGAGACGGCGTCGAGGATGAAGTCGAAGCTGCCCGCGTGCCTGCCCATCTGGCCCGCGTCGCGGGACAGGACGACCTCGTGCGCGCCGAGGCGCTGGGCGTCCTCGGTCTTGCCCGGGGACGTCGTGAAGACGACCACGTGCGCCCCCATCGCCCGCGCGAGCTTCACGGCCATGTGCCCGAGACCGCCGAGGCCGACCACGCCGACCTTCTTGCCGGGGCCGACGCCCCCGCGGCGCAGCGGCGAGTACGTCGTGATCCCGGCGCAGAGCAGCGGCGCGGCGGCCGCCAGGTCGAGGTTGCCCGGCATGCGCAGGACGAAGTCCTGGTCCACGACGATGCCGCCGGAGTAGCCGCCGTAGGTGACCGGGGCCGTGCCGTGCCGGTCCGCCCCGTTGTAGGTGAAGACGCCGTTCGGGCAGAACTGCTCGAAGCCCGCGCGGCATTGCGGGCAGGTGCCGTCCGAACCGACCAGGCAACCGACGCCGACGATGTCGCCGACCCGGTGCCCGGCGACCGCGGAGCCGACCGCGGTGACGCGGCCGACGATCTCGTGGCCGGGGACGCACGGGTACACCGTGGGCATCACGTCGTGCCACTCGTCGCGGACCGTGTGCAGATCCGAGTGGCAGACGCCGCAGAAGAGGATCTCGATCTGCACGTCCCGCTCGGTCGGCTCGCGCCGCGGGATCGTCGTCGCGGCGAGCGGCGAGGCCGCGCCGGCGGCGGAATAGGCTCTGGTTTCGTACATGGGTGGGCTCTTTTCGCTGTCTGTTTCGGTGTCCGGGCTATGACTTACTGGGGGCCGACGACGCGGTGCGGGACGTACGGCTCCTCCAGGTAGGCGACCTCCTCCGGGGTCAGTCTGAGTGAAAGCGCGTCGACGGCGTCCTCCAGGTGGGAGGTCTTCGTCGCCCCGACGATGGGCGCGGTCACGGGATCCTTCTGCAGCAGCCAGGCGAGCGCGACGTGGACGCGCGGGACGCCGCGCTTCTCCGCGGTTTCCGCCACCCGCTCCACGATCCGCCGGTCGGTCTCGGCGGTCGCGTCGTACTTCATCTTCTGGATCTGGTCGGTCTCGGAACGGACCGTCGTCTCGGAGCCCGGGTCCCGCGTCAGTCTTCCCGACGCGAGCGGGCTGTAGGGGATGACGCCGATCTTCTGGTCGCGGCAGAGCGGCATCATCTCCCGCTCCTCCTCGCGGTAGAGGAGGTTCAGGTGGTTCTGCATGGAGACGAAGCGCGCCCGCCCGTGCCTCTCGGCGGCGAAGAGCGCCTTCTGGAACTGCCAGGCGAACATGGCCGACGCGCCGACGTAGCGCGCCTTGCCCGCCCGCACGACGTCGTTCAGCGCCTCCATCGTCTCCTCGATCGGCGTGTGGTAGTCCCAGCGGTGGATCTGGTAGAGGTCCACGTAGTCCGTCCCCAGCCGCTTCAGGCTGTGGTCGATCTCGCTCAGGATCGCCTTGCGGGACAGCCCGCCGCCGTTCGGCCCCTCGCGCATCCTGCCGTGCACCTTGGTGGCGACGACGACCTCGTCGCGGCTGCCGGCGAAGTCCCGCAGCGCCCGCCCGAGGTACTCCTCGCTCGCCCCGAGCGAGTAGACGTTGGCGGTGTCGAAGAAGTTGATGCCGAGCTCCAGCGCCTTCTTGATGACCGGGCGGCTGTCCTCCTCGTTCAGCACCCACTTGTGCGTCCAGCGCTCCGCGTCGCCGAACCCCATGCACCCCAGGCATATCCGGGAAACTTCCATCCCGGTATTCCCCAGCTTCGCGTATTCCATCGGCTCTTTCCGCCTTTCTACGCCCCGGAGGGTGCCCGGTACTGGGCGTCGGTGACGTGCTCCATCCAGTCCACCGCGCGGCCGTCCTGCCGCTCCTGGACGGCGAGGTGGGTCATGGCCAGGGTCGGCGTCGCGCCGTGCCAGTGCTTCTCGCCCGGCGCGAACCAGACCACGTCGCCCGGCCGAATCTCCTCGACCGGGCCGCCTTCGCGCTGCGCCCACCCGACCCCCGCCGTGACGACGAGCGTCTGGCCGAGCGGGTGCGTGTGCCAGGCGGTGCGCGCGCCCGGCTCGAACGTGACGCTCGCCCCGGCGACGCGCGCCGGGTCGGGCGCTTCGAACAGGGGGTCGATGCGGACCGCGCCGGTGAACCACTCGGCGGGGCCTTTGCCGGACGGCCGCGAACCGATTCGTTTGATTTCCATGCGGGACTCCTTGCTCTGGGTTGGGG
>DATLHN010000763.1:0-3384 GCA_035539875.1 Armatimonadaceae bacterium | reverse complement strand
TTCGCCGTCCTCCTGGACGATCCATTGCCATCCCCAGCCCGGCGGCATTTCCTGCGAGATCAGCGATCTGTAGGCGTCCAAAAGGAAACCATGCCCACCGTCGTAAACGGGGGTGATGATGGAAATGAGTTGCGTGGACATTATTTCCACCTCGGCAACGGCGTGGAGACGACGAACTCAATCCGATCCGCCGGAATGGGAATAAACGCGACTTCGAGCGGGCGCTCGTTGTAGTCGTATGTGATCTTCGTCAGGTTGTACATCGGCACGGTGGGCGGAATGTCGAAGGCGACGAGTTGTTCGGGCGTAGCCGTCACCGTCTTGAGGCGGTCTTCCATGCGACCCGGTTCGTGCCCGGCAGTGTAGAGCTGATGGAAGGTTCCGCCTGGCCAGGGCTCCTCACTGGCGTCGAGAAGCTTCGGGAAGTTCTTCACGATGTCGTACGGGATGAAGCTTTCAGCTTTGCTGATCCCGGCGTTCTCCACGTGCTGCGTCACATAAGTGCGTTTCAGGACTTTTTCGCCCGCCGGAATTGCCAGAATTTCGGCGACTTCCTCAGGGCACGAGATGACCTCATAGTGATACGTGGGCTTGTAGAGGTCTTTCACGGGAATTCCCGTGGTCTTCTCGGAGGATCCGAATTTTCCGCGCTCTTCCTCAGGAAGCAGTACCCGCGCCTTTTCGGCGAGGTAATCCCGGTTGTCGCGCACGCTGTACGGCGGTTGGATACGGACGCGTGTCGCGCCGCCGCTCGCCCCCGACAGAATCCCGGCCATTTTCAGTTTGCCGATGGCCTTGCTGATGGTGTTCTTGTTGACCCCATAGTGCGAGGCGAGCACGTCGTTCTTGGCGAGCTTCTCGCCTGGCGTCAGCTCGCCGGCCTCGATCGCCGATCGGATTACCGCGGCGACTTGCTCCGCGTCCATGTGGGTCTCTTCCGTCATGCGCTCACCCTTTCACGATCACCGGCCGTTAGCAACACCATCCTAGGCTAGATCACAAAAGCTTCCTAGGAAGGTCTTGCGCTTTGCGCGACCTCGTGTCACTCTGGGTTCCGCAAGCAGACTAGGAAGGTTTCACAAAGCTTCCTAGGAAGGTGAAGCCCGGACCGAGAGGACCCAGCACAATGTACGACGTTTCCGCAGGTCACGAGGACATCGCCGCTCTGACGATCGCCAGCGTCTTCGAGCTCGGCGCGGTCTACGAGCCCGGCGAGCTGACCGCCCTGGCCGACCTGACCGGCCCTGAATGGGCCGCCGTCGACGCCCAGGTCGACGCCCTGTTCGCCCGCGCCGACATCCGCCCGGATGACGCGCTGCTCGACGAGGTCATCAACGAGTACGACGCCCAGCTCGCCGCAGACGTCACCGAGGACTTCGACTTCGAAGGGATGGCGGCATGACCACCACATTCGTGCTCCCTACGTTGCAGACGCCGGACTGGCAGCACCGCGCCGCGTGCCGCGACGAAGACCCCGAGCTGTTCTTCCCGATCGGCGACACCGCCCCGGCCGCGCGCAACCAGATCGCCCAGGCCCTCACCGTGTGCTCTCGCTGCCCGGTGCTGGACCAGTGCCGCGACTTCGGCATGACCCAGGACGCCGGTATCTGGGGCGGCATGACCGAACGCGAGCGCCGCGGCCGCCGCGCCCAGGCCGCTCGCGAAGCCATCGAACAGGACGTCCAGTCCGCCACGAGCGGCGAGCGGTTCCCGGAGAACCCGAACGTCGGCGAAGCGCGACGGCTGTTCCGCGAAGTCCTGGCCGAATTGCAGACCAGCGGCAAGACCAGCGTCGCCACCAAGGACATCCCGTTGGCCTTCTACGCCCGTGTGCGGTCGCGCGCCTGGGCGCTGAACGAGCTGAACCGGCTCGCGACGCGCCACCGCCTCACCCGCACCACTGTCGCCGGCGTCTTCACCTTCGCTGCCGACCTGACCGCGCTGGGAGGTGCGGCGTGATGGCCAAGCCTCCCAGCGTGATCAGCGATCTGCACGAGCTCGCGCTCACCCGCCCGTCGACAACGGCGCCCGTCGAAGACATCGCCGACTGGTACGAGCTCAAGGCCGCCACGTTGCGTCGCCTGGGCGGCCACGACAACGACGCCCAGACCGCGCACGACCACGCGCTCGCCCTCCTGGGGGCGGTGGCCTGATGGGCAAGCGCCAGTGGCCGTACGTGTGGCAACCCGTTCCGGGGCTGGGCGGCGACGTCCTGACCCGCGGCAGGTGCTCCGCCGGACTGCCGATCCTGGCCTGGGGCTGGGCACCCCGCGACATCTTCGCGACGCGCCGCCAATTGCAGTCGCTGGGTCTCCGCCCCGGCGGTGCCGATCCAGTCGTCTGCCTGCATTTCCAGCACCGGAAGGCAGCACGAAGCCTCGAACATGCCTTCCTCTACCTGATCTCGGAGTCCGTGCCGAAGCGCACCGCGACCCCAGCCCAGCGGGACGCCATCGAGCTCGCGCTCTACGCCCGCCGCTGCTGCCGCAAATGCGGCACCGAACAGGACTACTACGTCTCGACCATCTCGCGGATGTGCCACCTCTGCGAGGACCTGACCGACTTCTGGGCTCGCCGCGCCGCGGAACACGGCCACTCCTGGCCCGCCACTGCCCAAGCCGCCTAACCAGCCCCTTCACGGAGGAACCATGTCCAGCCGAATCGAGATCCCGCCCGCCACCACCCGCAAAACCCGCATGTCCGCGGTCATGTGGTGGTTCCCCGAGTCCCTGCTGGTCGCCACATCGCTCCTGCTCGCCGCCGTGATGCTCAGCTTCGGCGCCCCCTTCTCGGTGGCCGGCCTTTTCATCCTCACCGCCCTGGGCTTCGGCGCCCGCATCGCGTACGGCGTTCGCGCGGTCCGCCGCAACAACGACGCCGTCCTGGCAGCCCGCGGCGCCCAGCTCGACGACGACGACTTCGCCGCGGCCGCCGCCGAAGCCGACACCGTCGCCGCCCTCATCGAAAACCCGGAGGTGACCGCGTGAGCACGCTCAAGGAGTACCGCGACGAAAAGCGTCGTGACCGCCAGGCCAATGCCCAGATCGACCAGGACATCGCAGACCGCGAAGCCGCCCGCCGCCGCATGGACGAAACCCACCGCTTGCAGCTCAAGGCCTCCGCGCAAGTCGAGAACGACGCCCGCCGCCGGGTCGACCAGGCCCAGCGCCGTGCCCGCCTCAAGGAGACGTTCGGCAAGCTCCCCGAGCTGGGCATGTCCGCGCTCTGGGCCACGATGATCGTGCTCCCGCTGACGCTCGCCTGGCTCCCGCAAGCGACGTTCGCCGCAGACAACCTGCACATCCCCAGCCCCTTCCACCACCTGTTCCCGGCCGTAATCGAGTGCGCCGCCTGGCTGTGTGCGTTCGAAGCTCACCGCCGCGG
>DATLHN010000762.1:0-1875 GCA_035539875.1 Armatimonadaceae bacterium | reverse complement strand
GGTGGGGGTGGGTGCCTTCGGCGGTGGGTGCTCCCCGGGGCCTACCGGTGCATAATAGACGCATGGCAATCGAACCCCAGGTAATCGAACCCGTCCCCTTACGGACCACGCCCGTCGCGCCGCGCCGCTTCGAGAAGCGCGGCGCGGCGGGCGACGTCTACTTCGCCGACTTCGGGAAGGCCGCGTACGGCACCCTCCAGATCGCCCTGCCGCGCGACCCGCCGCCCGGGGGCGCGACCCTGACCGTGCGCCTCGGCGAGAAGCTCGGCGCGGACGGCGCGGCGATCGACCGCAAGCCGCCCGGGAGCGTCAACTACCGCGAGGTGACGCTGGCGCTGCGGCCCGGGACGCGCGTCTACCGGCTTGAGATTCCCGGCAAGCCGTTCCACAGGGGGGCGGCGTCGGTGAAGACGCCGCCGGAGATCGGCGAGGTCACGCCGTTCCGCTACGCCGAGATCGAAGGGTGTCCCGTGCCGCTCGACGGGCGCTCGCTGCGACAGCTTTTCGTCCACGCGCCGTTCGACGACCGGGCGGGCGACTTCGAGTGTTCCGACGCGACCCTGAACGCGGTCTGGGACCTGTGCGGGCACACGATGAAGGCGACGACCGCGTTCGGCGTCTACATCGACGGCGAGCGCGAGCGCATCCCCTACGAGGCCGACGCCTACCTCAACCAGCTTTCCCACTACGCCTTCGACCTCGACCCGCGCGTCGCCCGCGCCACGGTGGATCACCTGCTGGCGCACCCGACCTGGCCGACCGAGTGGAGCCTCCACATGCCGATGATGGCCGCCGCCGACCACGAGGCGACCGGCGACCCCGTGCTCGCGGCGCGCCACTGGGACGCGCTCCGGAAGAAGCTGCTCATGGACCGGGCACGCCCCGAGGACGGGCTGCTGCGCGCGGGCGGCATCGTGGACTGGCCCGCGGGCGAGCGCGACGGCTACAACGACGGCGTCGCGGACCCCCGGCAGCGGCAGCAGGTCGGGCCGGAGATCAACACGGTCGTGAACGCGTTCTACCACCACGCGCTGTCGCGGATGGCGGCGCTGGCCCGCGCGCTGAAGCGGGACGACGAGGCGCGCGACCTGAAGGCGAAGGCGGATCAGGTCTACGCCGCTTTCAACGCCCGCCTGTTCGACGCGGCGCGCGGAATCTACACCGACGGCGAGGGGTCGCGGCACGCGTCCCTGCACGCGAACCTGTTCCCGCTGGCGTTCGGGCTCGTGCCCGCCGAGCGCGTCGCGAAGGTCGCCGACTTCGTCGAGTCGCGCGGCATGGCGTGCAGCGTCTACGCCGCGCAGTACCTGCTGGAAGCCCTGTTCCTTGCCGGGCGGGATTCGTACGCGATGCGCCTGATGACCGACCGGGGCGAGCGCGGCTGGTGGCACATGATCGAACTCGGCTCGACCATGACGCTGGAGGCGTGGGACGCGAAGTTCAAGCCGAACCTGACGTGGAACCACGCCTGGGGCGCGGCCCCGGCGAACATCGCCACCCGGTTCGTCCTCGGGGTGCGACCGCTGGAGCCGGGGTACGCGAAGCTGCTAGTCGCGCCGCAGCTGGGTGGCCTGAAGTGGGCGCGGGGCAAGGTGCCGACCGCGAAGGGTCCGTTGTCGGTGAAGGCGGAGGACGACGGGCGGCGCTTCCGCCTGGAGGTGGACGTCCCGAAGGGGACGACCGGCGCGCGACTCGCACTCCCCCGCCGCGACGCGGGCTACGCGCGCGTCACGCTCGACGGGAAGGCGGTGGAGGGGAGCGTCGCGGATGGCGTCGGTCCCGGGCGGCACGTGCTGGAGGGGCGCTAAGGCAGTTCCCCGTCCTTGACCTCTCCCCCCGTCGCGAGGGAGGAGCGACGGGGGGAGAGGTCCCTTC
>DATLHN010000761.1:0-1519 GCA_035539875.1 Armatimonadaceae bacterium | reverse complement strand
GCGCGTCGTCTCCACGATCCGGTCGAAGGCGGCCGGGGTCAGGTTGTCCGGGTGCGGTCCGTCCCAGACCGGGCCGCACGACCCGGCGATGTTCACCGCGCAGCTCGCCCCGATGCGTTCGGCCAGTTCGAGCGCGGCGACGCACTTCGCCCGGGCCGCCTTCGCCTCGGCGTGGTCGGCGCTCATCGGGTTGCTCCACGCGCCGACTTCGGAGATCACGACGTCGTGCCGCCCCGCGGCGTCGGCGAAGGCGCGCACCGTGTCGTCGGAAGCGCCGGGGCTCACCGGGCAGGTCGCCGCCCGGTAGCCTAGGGCGCGCACCGCCCGCGCCCACTCCTCCGGGTCCTCCGTCTTCGTGAAAACCGGCCCACCCAGTCGGACTGCCATGTCCAGATCGTCCCTTCCCGCGTTCCGGCTACCGCAGCCGGGCCAGATTCGCCGAACGGTGCAGTTCCAGCATCTGCGCGTCGCTCAGGGCGCGCTCGAAGACGGCGAGTCCGCCGAACCTCCCGATCGTCGCCCTGCCCTCCGCGAAGTTGCTGCCGATGGCGTAGCGCGCGCCGACGCAGAAGTCCGAGCCGCCCATCGGCTTCGTCCGCGCGTGGAGCGCCGGGTCGTAGCGGAAGATGCCGCGGCCGTGGTAGTAGGGGTTCATCCCCCGATTGCCGCCGCCCGGCCCTTCCTGTGTGAAATAGCGGTCGGTGCGCCGGTCCCGCTCCGGGTCGGCGTCGTACTCGTCCAGAACGCCGTTTACGTAGGCGCGGACGTACTGCCCGTCGTAGGTGAACCCCAGCGTCACCCACCGCTCCTCCGGCACCTCCGAGCGCGACACCGCGTAATCCGCGCACCAGGGAAAGGCGCTGCCGTCCTTGCGGCGCGTCACCCCGCCCTCGCTCGAGACGTGGGGCACGAGGCGGCGCGGTCCGCCGTACGTCGGCATGTTCAGCAGCATCGCGTATTGGCGGGTGCCGCTGTCGTCGTCGCGCCCCTTCCCTTCGCTCCACATCCCGGCGATCGTCCGGCTCTTCTCCAGGTCGCGCAGCCACACCAGCGCAAACATGGAGACCTGCGCCTTCGGCCCGGAGATGTTCAGGTCGCCCGTCTCGGCGTAGGGAATCCGGAAGTACTGCCTGCCGTCCAGTTCCGCCGCGTACCCGGAGTAGGGACCGCCCGCGACCCGGGCGATAGGACCGCCGACCTCGGCGAGCGAGTGTTTCTGCGGCGTGGCCGTGGAGGCGCGCGGCGTCCCCGCCGCCTCGCCGAACGTCCAGAACGCGACCAGTCCCGGCATCGCTTCTACCAACCGTCGATTCCCCACGGATTCGGGCATGGTCACGGCTCGGCCCGCGCCTCGCGGGTCTTTTCGAGCAGTTCGAGGTGCGTTCCGAGCCGGTCCGTCGCGTCGAAGTAGGCGTACTGGCCCGGCCCCATGTCGCCGCGCTGGACCATGGGGACGCCGCGCTCCTTGAGGAAGTCCACGCTCTTCTGCATCCCCTCCACCCAGAACGCGAGGTGGTGG
>DATLHN010000760.1:0-6770 GCA_035539875.1 Armatimonadaceae bacterium | reverse complement strand
CTGATCCCCTGCGGGTTAGACGCGGACCGCGCGGTGGAGGAGGCGGAGGTCCTCCCGGAGCTGGTGCCCGGCTGGTACGACCTGCCCGCCGTGCGCGGCGGCGAGTGCTACGCCGTGGACGGCAATGCCTACTTCAACCGGCCCGGCCCGCGCCTGGCGGAGTCGGCGGAGATACTGGCGACGGTGATCCACCCCGAGACGATGATGACGATGGTCCCGCCCTACTCCGTCCGGCGCTTCCCCGAGGCCCTGCTCAAGAGGCCTAAGGAGTGACCCTGAAGGACGACCTGGGACGCAGCGTGACGCTGCCGGGCGGCGGCCCGGCCCGGCGTATCGTTTCCCTTTCGCCCGCCGCCACCGAGAACCTGTTCGCCGTCGGCGCGGGGGCGCTCGTCGTCGGGGTCAGCGCGGCGGACGACTACCCCCCCGGGGCGCGCCGCCTGCCCCGCGTCGGCGACTACGGGAAGCCCGCCTACGAGCGCATCCTGGCGCTGCGCCCGGACCTGATCCTCGCCGAGTCGGCGACCATCGACCCCGGCGACGTGGCGACCCTGGAGCGGCGGCTGAAGCGGCCCGTGTTCGCACAGAAGTCCGCGCGCTACGGCGACGTCGCCGCGCACCTGCTCCAGATGGGCCGCCTGACCGGTCGGGAGGCGGGCGCGAAGGGTGTAGCGGCGGCGATGGCGGCGAAGCAGGCGCAGGCCGAAAGGATCGTTCGCGGCAGGCCGCCGGTCACGGTCTTCGTCGAGGTCAGCCCGTCGCCGCTCTACGGCGCGGGGCGCGGCTCCTTCGTGGACGACCTGATCCGGCGCGCGGGCGGCGTCAACGTCCTCAAGGGGAGCAACCCATTCCCGATCGTCTCCAAGGAGGCGCTTCTCGCCGCGAACCCGGCGCACTACGTCATCGCGACGGCGAGCGACATGGGGAGGGGCGGGAGCGCGCCCGCGACGCTGCCCCCGCCGCTCGACCGACTGCGCGCGTCGCGCGACGGAAGCGTCCACCGCATCCCGGCCGACCACCTGTTCCGCCCCACCCCGCGCCTCGCCCGCGGACTCGTCGCCCTCGCCGAAGCCCTTCACGGAAGTAGGAAGTAATTCGCCCCGGCGCGGCTACTCCGGCTGGCCGAGCGCCGGGTCGGCGAGGAAGTCGGCGCGGTACTTCATGCGCGTGACGATCTCCCGCTCGTGAGCGCGGGCCTGTTCCAGCGTCTTCAGCCCCCTCTCGGCCATGACCTGCGCGACGGTTTCGGCGAACGGCGCGATGCTGCCGCGGTTCACCTTGCGGTCGAAAAGGGTCGCCATGCCCGCCTCGGACCGGACGACGTCGATCACGCGGCCCTCGACCTTCGTGCCGTCCGTCAGGGTAACGCTCAACGGGTCGTACATAGGCCAGTAGTGCTGCCGCGCGATCTTGATCTGGGCGACCCGAAACGCCCGGCTGTGCCGCCCCGCCCGCTGGAAGACCGCGGTGAGCCGCTTGTCCTCCACCACCTTGAGCACGGCGGCGTTGCCCGCCAGCTCCGCGCCGGTCGCCGGGTCCACCACGGTCAGGGTGAAGTCCCCCGCGACGTCGATCCCGAAGCGGCGGAAGTCCCGTCGGTACGCCTCCGGGTCGGCGTACTTCTGCTGCATTAGCACCTCCGACAGCGACTCCTTCCCGGTCGAGAGCGTCACGAACTGGATGAACCCGATCGAGACGAACCCCGTGTCGTACGTGTTGACCGTCTCGAAGCCGCCCTCCAGGCGCGAGACGGCGCGGGCGACGCGCGCCTCCGAGGGGGAGTACCCGGCGTCCGCAAACAGCCCCGCCAGCTCGGCGTCCGGCATGTCGCGCAGGGCGGGGCCGTAGGCGACCGTGCCGCGGGGGAAGCGGTAGTAGGCGTACCGCTCGCGCAGGCGCACGTTGTCCGGGTAGGCGTACGTCTCGTCGTCCAGGCGGACGCTGTGGACGAGGGGCGTGATGACGTACGCCAGCGGCGGCGGGTTCCCGCAGGCCCCGAGCAGGGACGGCGGTATCGGGCCGGGCGCGGGCGGCGGCGCGGCGGAAGCGGCGGCGGGCGGCGGCAGGTTCGGGAGCACGATCCGGTTCGCGGCGTCGGCGGCGCGGGCGGCGTCCCACCGGTCGCGCGCCAGGCGGGCCGTGACCCACGCCTCCCACTGCTCCTGTGGCGTCCCGGCGGCGGCGCGGGCGTCCACGCTCGGCGGCAGCCGCACCCCGGCGGCGACCGCCTTCTGGTACCCGAGCAGCCAGACCGACCCCTCGGGCGTCAGGCGCACCTGCCACGGTCCGGCGGTGGCGGCCTCGGGCGGCGCGGTGGCGGTGTATCGCCCCGGCTCGGCCCAGTAGGCGACCAGGGCCGCCCGCTCGTCGTCGGAGAAGAGCGACGGCGGGGCGACGGGAAGCGGCGGCGGGGGCTGCTGCGCCCGCGCGGGAGCGAGCGGCCCGGCAAGGGCGAACAGGATAATGGCAGGCAAACAGCCGTTGAAGCGCATTGGGAACAATCCTCACGGACTGGGTGTATAATCTACCCTGTGGGTGTAATGATACGCTTTTCCGCGACGGAGCGCGAGGTCGAGGCGATGCTGCGCTTCCTCCTGCGCCGCACGCGCGACCCCGAGGCCCGCTTCATGAGCGGCGGCGCCCGCCGCAGCAACGGACTCCTCCTGACCCCGTTGATGGCGACCGACCGGGACCAGCTGCGGTTCCGGCGGACGTCGCGCCCCCTGATCCACCGACTCCGCGCGGACGACGCCCCCCTGGCCTGGGGCCTGCGCCTCCTGAGCGACGCCGCCGCGCCGCTGGTGGTTCGCCGCGACCGGCAGACGCGTGAACTGCACGTGGACCCCGAATCCTCCCGCCTGATCCTGCTCTGGCTGGGTCCCGCCCAGGCGGGCGCGGAGCGCCGCCGCGAGGGGGTTCTGGAGGTGCGCGACTGGGTGGCCTCCGAGGACGACGAGCTGACGTCTCCGGATGCGCCGCCGGACTCGCCCCGCCCGAAGGGCGTGGTGCTTCTGCCGCAGACGCTGCTCGCGCGCGACCTGGTGGAGCGCTGCGCGCGCCGACTGCGCCGCCGCGGCCACCTCGTCAGCGGCCGCTGGCACGTCCCCCCGCTCCTGCCCGACGAGGAAGATTGATCCCGCGGGCCGCGCGGGCGCGCGGCCCGGGAGGTTCTACGCCACTTCCGAAAGCAGGACCCGCCGCTTCTCGGCGGCGGAGCGCCGCAGCGCCTCGACCATGCGCGCCTGCGCAACGCCGTTCTCGGCGGGGGCGAGCGGCAGCGAGCGGTCGCGCAGGTGGGCGCTGAGGTGCGCGATCTGGAGCGCGTACTGGTCCGTGTGGGGGAACGACTCGGTGCGAACGTCCGCGGGCTTGTCGCCGGTGCGGACGGTGACGGTCACGCCGACCTCGCCGATCTGGAACGCGCGCTCGGCGGTGACGACGCCCTTCGCGCCGACCACCTCGTAACGCGTGGTGAAGACCTGGTCGAAGCCGCCGGTTACCTGCGCCGTGCGCCCGCCGTCGAACTCCAGCAGCGCGCAGGTGTGCAGGTCCACGCCGGTCTCCGGACAAAGGCGGGAAGCCGCCGTGACCGCCACCGGCTCCGCGCCGAACTGGTAGCGCGCGGCGTTGAGCGGGTAGACGCCGACGTCGAGCAGCGCGCCGCCGCCCTTTTCGACGCTCCAGCGGATGTTCGCCGGGTCCGGGTCGGCGGGATAGGTGAAGTCGCCGCGGAAGTGGATCGGCTCCCCGATCTCCCCGCCCGCCACGATCTGCGCGATGCGCGCGTGCTGCGGGTGGTGGCGGTACATGAACCCCTCGACCAGCATCCGGCCCGCGTCCCGCGCGGCGGCGGCCATCCGCACGGCGTCGCCGTAGGTCAGCGCGGCGGGCTTGTCGCAGAGGACGTGCTTACCGGCGGCCAGCGCCTTCAGCGTCCACTCGCAGTGCTGGTCGTTCGGCAGGGGGATGTAGACCGCTTCGACGGCCGGGTCGCAGAGCAGGGCGTCGTACGAGCCGTGCCAGCGGGGGATGCCGTGCTTCCCGGCGGTGGCGCGTGCCTTCTCCTCGGTGCGCGACGCCACGGCGATCAACTCCGCCCCTGCCGCCTCCCGGAACCCGGGCACCATCCGCCGCTCGAAGACGCGCGCGCACCCCAGACACCCCCACCGAACCGCCTCGCTCCCGCTGCTGCTGCTCATACTACTCCTATCAATCCGAATTGACGCCTGCTCGGTATCGCCAGCATAGGGTACCACGCCGGGAAGCGCGGGCTTTTCGCCCCGCGCGCCCTCAGTACAGCAGGTACGGCTTCCGGGCGGCGGCGAAGCCGTCCACGCCCCCCTGGAACGCCGCCCACAACTCCGGCTCGGGCTTCCCGGCGAGGTAGGCACGGCGGACCCGGTCCGAGCCGCAGGCGTAGTCGAACATGCGGCTGGACGCCGAGGAGCCGAACAGGCTGAGCGCGGGCGCGGCCTTCCGGAGGGCGGCCATCGCGGCGAAGTTGAAGCGACAGAGCTGCGCCCGGGAGACGTCGGCCACCGCGACGCGGACCCCGGCGCAGCGACGGCCGGAATACGTCCCCTTCGCGGGCGTCCATGCCTGCGGGCGGTACGCAAAGCCCTCCAGCTTCAGCGCGTCCAGCTCCTTCGCGAGCCGGTCGGCGTCCGCGCCGGGCGCGCCGATCACCTCGAAGGGGAAGTCGGTCCCGATGCCGATGGAGACGGTGGGCAGCTCGCCGACGATTCCGGTGGCGGCGTAGTAGAGCGGCGTCCGCGTGTGCGGCACGTTGGGCGACGTGCGCACCCAGGGCAGGCCGCCGAAGGACTCCCACCCGGCGAGGCCCCGGCTCAATCCGTCGCACGCGGCGACGCTCAGGTCGGCGCGCAGCGAGCCGGGCAGCCAGTCGCGCCCGTTGATCATCTTCGCCGCCTCGCCCATCGTCAGGCCGTGCCGGTAGGCGGTGGCGTACTTGCCGATGAACGAGAAGAAGCCCGCCGAGGGCGGCCCGCCCTCGACCCGGGTCAGGCCGAGCGGGTTCGGCCTGTCCAGAACCAGCACGGGCACCTTGTGGCGCGCCCCGCCCTCCAGCACGCAGCCGAGGGTCGAAAGGTACGTGTACGAGCGGCAGCCGATGTCCTGGATGTCGAAGACGAGCAGGTCCAGCCCCTTCAGCATCGCCGCGGTCGGCACCTTCGTCCGCCCGTAGAGCGAATAGACCGGGACGCCGGTCTTCGCGTCCGTCCCGCTCGCCACGTACTTCCCGGCGGGCACGTCGCCGCGCACGCCGTGCTCCGGCCCGAACAGGGCGCGCAGCTTCACGCCCTCCGCGGCCCGCAGCGCGTCTGCGGTCGCCGTTCCGCCCGGCAGGACGCCGGTCTGGTTCGTCACCAGCCCGACCGAAAGGCCCTTCAGCCGCGCGAACCCGTCCGCCGCCAGCACCTCCGCCCCCGTCCGCACTCTCACGTGTCTCCGTCTCCTTCTGTCGTCGGCGGTTGAAACCCGCGGCAATGGCTTAAAGCGGGCGGTTGTCCCGCGCGAGGTACGTTACGTAGTCGCGCGCGGCCTCCTCCAGCGAGCGGAACGCCACCGGGCAGCCCGCCGCGCGCAGTTTGTCCATCGCCGCCTCGGTGAAGTACTGGTACTTGCCGCGCAGGGCGTCCGGCATCTCGATGTAGCCGATGTTCTCCCGGCGGTCCATCGCGGCGAACATGGCGCGCGCCAGATCATTCCAGGAGCGGGCCTCGCCGGTACCCAGGTTGAACACGCCGTTGACGCGCGGGCTGTTCAGCAGCCACCACATCACCTCGACCGCGTCCTTGACGTAGACGAAGTCGCGCTTCTGCTCGCCGTCGCCGTACTCGGGGCGGTACGACTTGAAGAGGTTCAAAGACCCGGTCCCCTCGATCTGGCCGTACGCCTTGTAGAGCACGCTGGACATGTCGCCCTTGTGGTACTCGTTCGGGCCGAAGACGTTGAAGAATTTGAGGCCGGCCATGCGGTCGAGCAGCCCGCTGCGGAGCGCCCACTGGTCGAAGAGCTGCTTGGAGTAGCCGTACATGTTCAGCGGGCGCAGGGTGTCGATCCGCCCTTCGTCGTCCGCGAAGCCCTCCGCGCCGTCGCCGTAGGTCGCGGCGCTGCTGGCGTAGATGAAGCGGATGCCGCTCCCCACCGCCCACTCGGCCAGCTCGCGGCTGTAGCGGTAGTTGTTCTCCATCAGGTAGTCGGCGTCGCGCTCGGTGGTGGCGGAGCAGGCCCCCATGTGGACGACCGCGGTGACGCCGGTCAGCGCGCGGGCACGCACCTTCTCGATAAAGGCGTCCTTGTGCAGGAAGTCCGCGTAGCGGCGCGGCACCAGGTTGCGCCACTTTTCCGACGTTCCCAGGGCGTCCACTACCAGGATGTCCGTGACGCCCGCCTCGTTGAGTTTCCAGACGAAGGCGCTGCCGATGAACCCGGCCCCGCCCGTAACGACGATCATGCTCCCATTGTACCCGGCGCGAAAAGCCCGGGTCCTTTGAAGAATCCGCCGCCCCGCCGGTCTAAGGTACGTGGTCGGACCTCGGAGCGGGTATCCTGTGGTAGAATCCGGCTTCTCAGGGAGAATCTCTTAAATGGCAGCGAATCCCGGCGTCATCCGCCGCCCGGCCGCGCCAGCGCCGCGCGGCGTCCTCGCCTTCCTTCCGTTCGCGCTGATGTTCCTGGCGGTCGCCGCCACCTTCGCGGGCTGCGGGGGCGGCGACCGCCAGGAACATCAGCGCGAACGGAAGGAA
>DATLHN010000759.1:0-6885 GCA_035539875.1 Armatimonadaceae bacterium | reverse complement strand
GTAGAGAACAGGCCGTCCGCCCCGATCCCCGCGCCGGGGGGCAGCGAACCCGTCGGCGTCCACCTCCTGCTCGACCTGTACGACGTGGAGCCGGGGAGGCTGGCGGACGCGGAGACGCTGGGGCGGGCGCTGACGGACGCGGCGTGCGCGGCGCAGATGACGCCGCTGTCCACGCCGGTGCTACACCGGTTCCCGCCGCGCGAGGGTCACGCGGCGGGCGGGCTGACGGGCTTCCTGCCACTGGCGGAGTCGCACATCGCGTTCCACACCTACCCGGAGTACGGGTACCTGGCGGCGGACATCTTCACCTGCGGGGACGACCCGGGCGCGCCGGACCGGGCGGTGGCGGTGCTGGAGGGCGCGCTCGCGCCGGGCCGCATGACCGTCCGCCGCTTCGACCGCGGGGAAGGGGCAGGGGGTAACCTGTGAGCGTGACGCCGCGGGCGGATACCCTGACCCCCGCCGGGTCGCGGGTGCTGTCGCTGGACGACGACCCGGCGGTCGCGGCGGCGCGGCGGGCGTCGGTCCCGCCCGTGCGCTGGATCGTCTCGCCGCGCTATGACCTGACCTTCTTCATCGGGTCGTGCGTGCTGACGTTCCTCTTCTTCGGGCTATACCGGGTGGCGCACAACTTCGGCTTCATCCTGCGCGGCGACTCCATCCTCATCACGTACTTCCTCTTCACCGCGCTACTGGACCACCCGCACATCTTCCAGACGTTCTCGCGCACCCACTACGACAAAGCGGAGTTCGCGAAGCGGCGGACGCTCTACACCTGGGGCCTGGGCGGGTTCATCGCCGCCGGGTTCGTCTTCCTCGCGCTCGGGTGGGAGGCGTACCTGATCGTCGGCGCGGCGATTTACGGCACGTGGCACATCATCCGGCAGCACTACGGCTTCCTGAAGATCTACAAGGGTCTCAACGACGACCGCGCGCCGCTGGACAACGTGCTGGACGCCGCCGCCTTCTACACCGGCATGTTCTCCTGCTTCTTCTACGACTACGGCGACACGAACGGCCCGCTGGTGGTCTACGGCGACCTGAAGGTGACCGTGCCGAACGTCCCCGGCGAGTGGGGAGAGTGGGGCTGGAACCTGTTCCTGGTGCTGATCACTCTGGTCGTCTTCCGGCAGGTCTGGCGCGCGGCGACGGGGCGGCGGGTGAACGTGCCGAAGCTCCTGCTGATGGCCTCGTCGCTCGGCACGCACTACTTCATCTTCTTCGCGACGGCGACGCCGTTCCTGGTGGCGGAGGCGCTGGAGACGGCGTACCACGACGCGCAGTACCAGGGGTGGGTGATGCACTACCAGCGTAAGCGCTTCCCGGACGTGAAGCGGGTCGCGCTGAAGTGGCTGGGACTGGGCCTACTCTATGGCCTGATCGTGGGCGTGGTCGAGATTCTGGGCCTGATGCGCCCCGGCTCCTGGGCGATGTGGCTGTTCGTCCCCTTCACGATGGTCGTGATCTTCCACTACTACGTGGACGGCCTGATCTGGCGCATGCGGGACGACCCATCCCTCCGCGACCTCTTGCGCTCGTCGGGGGCGCCGTCCGCACCGATAAAAGAAACGTCACTCCCGGGTTGAGAATCGCGTCCGGCTCTCAGTCCGCGGGGACGAGGTAGAAGCGGTCGATCCAGACGGCGGTGACGTTCGGGTCGGCGGGGGGCGCGGCCCAGAGGTACTGTTCCTTGTTGAGCGTGACGGTGCCGAGCAGGTACGATCGGTAGCCGTCGGGCTTCGTCTCGGAGACGGGGACGGCGAGGGTCGCGGCGTCCTTGCGGGCGGCCCCGTCGTAGACGCCCGCGGAGAAGGCCGCGGTGGTGCCTGCCGCTCCGTCCTTTTTCTCGACGCGGGCCGAGACATAGACCTTCCACTTGCCGGTGTGGGCGCGCTTGTCGAGGTCAGCGACGCGCAGCTGGAACGCCCACTCGCGGTGGCTGCCGGGCATGCGGGCGGCGACGCCGTCGGAGGCCAGCGGGTCGTGCCGCGCCTCGATCCAGGCGGTCTCGTTGATCAGGCGGGCGCGGTCGTCCTGCCCCTCGATGCCGGTGCGGCCTGCGGGGATCGCGATGTCCGCGGGCGGGAGCGGGTCGCGAGTCGCGGTCGGCGGCTCGGGCGGGTCGGCGGCGTAGCGGGCGACGAACGCCTGCGGGGTCAGGCCGCCCTCGTTGACGTGGGTCATCGGGGACCAGCCCGCCGGGCCGGGGCCGGTCGCGACGGCCAGCCACTGGTCGGCGACCGCCCTGCGCGACGCGGGCAGGGGCCAGGACGCGCCCGCCTTGCGCGCCTCGCGCTGGAGGTACGGCCACTGCTGGAGGAAGGCGTAGCGCACCGGCAGGTGCCCCTGGCGCACCCGCCAGAGGTGGTCGGAATTATCCTTTGCCGCCGCCTCGGCGGCTTGCCAGAGCTTCTCCGCCTGTGCGAGCGTGGCGAAGTCGAGGTACGGCGCGCTCGGGGAGTTGTAGCAGGTCAGGTAGAACCCCTTCGCCTTGCGGGCGAGCAGGTCCAGGTACCGCCCGATCGGGGCGGCGGCGGGCTTGCCGTAGTACCCCTCCAGGAACTCGCGGATCAGCTTGCGGTCGTCCTGGTACGGGTCCCAGAGCAGGCGCGCGAGCACCCATGCGCGCATCTCGGACATCTCGCCGCCGTTCGACTGGTACGCCCCCTGCTCGAACAGGCCGCGGACCCCGTGCTTGTGGAAGAAGCGGACGTTGGGGCCGAGGCTGTACCAGTTCGGGTGCGGCAGCGGGTAGTGCGCGAAGTTCGTCGTGTAGTCCCAGACGTAGAGGCGGTCGCTGACCCGGCTCCAGTCGCGCATGTCGTCGCCGAAGGAGCGGTTGCTCGGGTCGTCGAGCGGCGCGCCGAAGTTCGCCTCGATGGAGCAGAGGCGCACGATGACGTTGGGCCGCGGCGTGACGGTCTTCGGGGCCTTGCGGGTGTACTGGTAGGCGAGCGTGTCGATGGCGACGTCTGGGAACTCCGGGCCGATCTTCTCGGCGACGTAGTTCGCGAGCGAGAGCATCGTCCCGGCGTGGCTCCCCTCGCGGTCGTCCACCGCCTTGCAGTTCGGGCACTGGCACGCGCCGTACCAGTCGTTCTGGGAGACCGAGACGATGCGGGCGTCCGGGCTTTCGCGCAGCCACTCGCGCACCCGGTCGACCAGCGTGTCGCGAAGGGCCGGGTTCGTCGTGCAGAGCTGGGCGTGATCGGCGGTGCGCTTCCCGTCGAGCAGGCTGTACCACTCGGGGTGCGCGGCGAAGTGCTTCTCCGGCGGCACGAGCGGGAAGAATGTGTGGACGAAGCCCTTGTAGAGTATCTTGCCGCCGTGCTTCTCGGTCAGGCGCGCGCTCTGACTGTTGGAGAAGTTGCGCGCGGCCCAGTCGCCGTCGAACGCGGGGAACCAGAAGGGGTCGCGCGACTCGAACGCGGGCGCGGCATCCACCTTGAGGTCAGGGATGGCAAGCTTCTTACGGCTCGGGATCGTGGCCGCCCAGGGGGCCCACCAGCGGACGCCGCACTGGTCCTGGAGGAAGCGGTAGACGGCGTAGAGCGTGCCGCGCTCCCGCCCCCCGGCGAGCAGGAGGCGATTGCCCTTCGTGCGGACGGCGACCTGCTCCGGGCGGAGGGCAGCGAGGTCCACGTCGGGGAAGTGGCGGCGGGCGGCGGGGCCGGGGCCGACGACTATGGCGGCTTCCGGCGTCTCCCCGGCGGCGTCGCCCTCGCGAATCTCGAAGGTGGCGCCGGTGATCTGCTTCAGGGTCGCGGCGAGCTCGTCGGCGGCGTGCCGCTCGGCGGGCGTCGCGCCCGGCTGGCGGATCAGGACGCACCGGGGCCGTCCGTTGTCGGCGAGGATCATGTCGGCGTGGACCTCCTCCGCGGCGGCGAGGCAGGCGACGAGGGCGAGTGTGACGACGGCGGCGGCGGCGGTCCGGCGGGCGGGGCGATACATCGGTGGATACATCCTGCCACTTTGTTGCGCGCCGCGCCCGCCAATCCCTGCCCGAAGGTTCCCGAAATAATTGTAGCGGCCTGTCACGAAACGCGATGGCGGCGGCGTTGAAGATTGCGACAGGCGGAAGAGTCCGATCTTCTGCACTCCGCGTCACCGTACTTTTTTCAGGAGACAGAGCCATGGGCCGTGCCGTCACACCTCGCTCCGCCGCGCTCGCTGCCGCCGCCGTCGTCACGCTCGGCGCGGCAGCCGCAGCGCTGACCCTCTCTCCCGCCGTGCGGGCGCAAAAGCCCGGCGACATCCGCGTTTCGGGCAACAACGCCCCGGTCACGATCAACATCAACGCGCAGGACACGCCCGTGGTCGACGTCGTCGCCGGGGGCAGGGGGCGCGTCAACTACGCCGCCGGGGTCATCAAGGCGACGGGCTACGGCGCGATGCCCGCCCGCGCCGAGTCCGTCGCGCAGGCCCGGCTGATGGCGCTCGGGGCCGCGAAGGCGGACGCCCTGCGCAACCTGGCGATGAGCATCAACGACGTGCGCGTCACCGCGACGACCCGGGTGAAGAACTACGTCCTGGAGAGCGACGTGGTCCGCACCGAGGTCGAGGCGCTGCTGCGCGCCCCGCGCATCGTCTCCGAGAAGATGGAGTCGGACGGCACGGCCGTCGTGATCATGGAACTCCCGATGTACGGCAAGGAGTCGCTGGCCGCCGCCGTCCTCCCCGAGGTGCTGCGCGAGGAGGGCGCCGCCGCCCCGCTGCCGCCCGCCGACTTCAAGGTCTTCCGCGGGCCGGACCAGCCCGCGGTCCGCAGCGAGGCGCCGCGCCCGCGCCCGCTGCCCGCGCCGCTGCGCGGCCCGGAGCCGGGGCCGACATCCGAATCGGAGACCGGGCCGTTCAGCGCGGTCCTCGTGGACTGCCGCGGACTCGGCATCGAGGCGGTGATGAGCCCCAAACTCTACGACACGGCCGGGCGGGAGATCTACGGGACCGTGCGCGTCTCGCACGATTACGCCATCGAAGTCGGCGTCGTGGCGTACCCGCGCAGCATGGCGGAGGCGATCAACGGCTCCCGCGCCGGTTCGCACCCGCTGATCGTCCGCGCCGTCGGGTTCGCGGACAAGCACCGGTTCAACCCCGTTATCTCGAAGGAGGACGGCGACCGCATCCTCGCGGCGAACCGGCGCGACGGCTTCCTGGAGCGCACGGCGGTCCTCTTCCTGGTGGACCCGGTCCGCTACAAGAAGTGGTAGTATTTCGTTGACCTTCGCCGCCGACCCGGACGCGCGTCCGGGTCGGCGGCTTCGCGGCTTTTCGTCGCTTCTCGGCACGCAAACGGAAACAGGAGTGCTCACATGTTGCTGTCGCGACAGGCGTCTGCCCTGCCTAACGCGCGGCGCGCCGCCGTCGCCGTTCCACTGACGGCGGCGCTCGTTCTGCTGTCCGCGCCGTCGGCGCTCTTGCTCCTCGCCGCTCCCGCGGCCCGCGCGAAGCCTGCCGTCGCCGCAGCGGGCAAAGCTCGGGACGGCGACGTCCTCAAGATCTTCGACGGCGCGCGCGTGTTCGTCGTGACCAACGACGCCCCCGAGGTCGCCGACCGTCTGCTCCAGGGCTGCGACGTGAAGGAGAAGCGCCTCCTCACCCCCGAGCAGTGGCGCCAGATGCCGCAGAAGGACGTGCGCGAGTTCGTCACCGTCGTCCACCTCATCAATCGCCAGCGCCTTCCGCTCGGCGCGCGCGAGCCGGAGAAGTGCGTGGCGGGCGGCGACCAGCTGTGGACCGAGGTCACGCGCTGGGGGCGGCGGTGGGGCGCGGTGCATGACGTCACCCTCTCCGCGCCGGACGGCGCGTGGCTGCGCCGGGGGGTGGAGGAGTTCCGCCGCCTGAAACAGGCTCCGCGCGGGGCGCAGAAGCGTCCGGTCGCGTCCCTGGCGGTCGTGCCCATCGGGGCGGGCGCGGCGCAGGCGGCGGACGCTCTGCTGCTCAAGCCGAAGCGGCTCCCGACCGGGGTAGAGTGCGTCCCCCACCGGCTCACTGTGGAGGAAGCGGACCGGGTCGCGGAGCGGCTGGCCGGGATGGACGAGGTCTACCTCGTGGACCGCAGCGCGCCGGTCGGGGAACTCCCCGAGGAGGTCGCGGCGGTTTTCGCGGGCCGAATGGTGGGACCCAACGACACGGTGGCGTGGCGCGAGCGCAAGCCGAACGGCTACCAGCGCGCCGTGGTCACCGCGCCCACCGCGCACGCGCTGGAGGAGGCGCTGGCACGCTACGGGTCGGACCCGCTGGCGGTTCCCGAGGCGCAGACGGTGGTGGCGAGCGCGCGCGACCTGCGGCAGGTGCGCCGCGTGGCGGTGGCGGCCGTGAAGGCGGGGCCGGGCGGTCCGCTGGCGCGCCGCCTGGCGACCCAGGCGGCGAGCGCGGTGCGCGCCCTGGATTCGTTCGAGGTGCTGGAGCGCGCGGGACTGACCGAGGTGCTGGGGGAGATCGCGCTGGGGCAGGCGGGCATCACCCAGGCCAGCGACCGGGCGCGGGTACGGCAGCTCGCCGCCGCGGACGCCCTCCTGATCGTGGAGGTGACCGACGTCCACGGGCAGACGGAGTACCGCGCCCAGCACGAGAGGGTGACACCGGCCCTGGGCAAGCCGCCGCGCCGCCCGGTCGAGCCGTCGCGGCTGCGCTACGGGGTCTCGTTGCCGGGCAAGGAGGACGACCCCATCGCCCGCGCGCTGACCGACGCGCTGCTGCGCAAGGTGGTCGGCACGAAGTCAAGCCGCGACTACCGCGACTCGATGCGCGCCTACAACGACGAGACGATCCCCGCCTACGAGCGTCAGCTGTAGTCGTACTACGAGCAGCGGCGGGCGCGGCCCGTGAAGTGGCGGCAGACGCTGGTGGCGCACCGAGGGGTGACCGTGAGCGGGAGTCTCCGTC
>DATLHN010000758.1:0-5177 GCA_035539875.1 Armatimonadaceae bacterium | reverse complement strand
TGCCTACCCGGTTTCCGGCCGCCCGCAATCGGCTTGCCCGGCGCGCGCGCCCGTGAGAGCGCGCGCGCGCTGGGCAGTGAGGGAAGGTTCGCGATTCGGCGTTTAGATGCTGACGCGCGTGCCGTCCCTCTGGGCGGCCGGCGGGGGGGGCGCGGCGGCGGCGGCGACGATCGGGAGGAACTGACCGGACTCGGGGTCGTAGTCGAAGACCTGGCCGGTCTCGATCTTGTAGACCCAGCCGTGCAGAGATAGCTCGCCGCGGGCGAGCCGCGCCGCGACCGCGGGGTGCGTCCGCAGGTTCTCCAGCTGGACGAGGACGTTCTCTTCGACGGTCGCGGTCAGAAGCGCCGCGCCCTCCAGGTGTTCGTAGTTCTGCCGCATGATGCGCCGGGTCGCCTCGGCGTGCCCGAGCCAGAGCGCGGTCTGCGGAAGGTCCTTGAGACTGTCCGGGTTGAGTATCGCCTGCATCGCGCCGCAGTGCGAGTGGCCGCAGACGATGATCTCCCGGACGCCGAGCGCGTCCACCGCGTACTCGATGGTCGCCCCCTCGCCGCCGTTGGCCGCGCCGTAGGGCGGAATGATGTTGCCCGCGTTGCGCAGGATGAACAGGTCCCCGGGTTCGGTCTGCGTCAGAAGGTTCGGGTTGATGCGCGAGTCGGAGCAGGTGATGAACAGCGTCTCCGGGTTCTGCCCCCGGGCCAGCCGCTCGAAAAGCTCCCTCTGCGTGGAAAAGATGCTGCTCTGGAAGTGGTGTAGTCCTTCGATCAGCTTCTGCATGGGTCTCCGTTTCCGTCACCGCGGCGCGGCGGTCTAGTCTTGCCGTAAGTTCCGGCACACGCGCGCCAGAACATGATACCCGGCGCGCGCGGACGCCGCGCCGGTCCGCGCGGGGGCGTGACCTAACCCGCCGCGCCGCCGCCGTCGGCGCTGCCGCCGCCCGGAAGAAGGGAGCGGGCGTGCGACTCGTCGTCGGCGAGGGTGAACCAGACCGAAAGTCCCGTCATCTGCAGCAGGCGCTTCAGGTAGTCGCCGGGGATCAACACCAGCAGGCGCTCGGAGAGGCGGCAGATCTGGCTCAGGCGGATCAGTCGGGCCAGCCCGGACGAGTCCATGAACGTCAGGCCGCGCGTGTCCAGGATCAGGTGCGCGTCCCCGCCGCCCGCGGCCTCGTCGAGCGGGTCGAACACGGCATCGACGGTGTCGGCGTCTACCTCCTCCCCGTCGGGCAGCGCGACCACGCGCGCCGCGGGGGCGACCTCGACCACCGCCGCCGCCGCCGCTGCCGCGCCCGTCGGCGGCGACAGGTCTTCCGAGCGGCAATCGCGTTCCTCCACATCCATGGGGCCTGCGCTCCTGCTCCCCCGACAGCGTAGTCGGGATCGATGACCGGCCGTTACGACACGTAGTTTTACCGGTCGCGACCGATTTTCCTGTTTCGTACGCTTATTGACTGAGTAGTCAATAAGCGGGTACAATGCGGGTGTCATGCGGAAACGGCTGGAGCGGGACGAGCGGCGGGAGAAGATCCTGGCGGGCGCGCTGGAGGCGTTCGCGGCGAAGGGGTTCGGCGCGACGAACCGGGAGATCGCCGACGCCGCCGGGATGACGTCGCCCGGCCTCATCTACCATTACTTCCCGAGCAAGGAGGAGCTGCTCTGGGCGGTCGTCGAGGCGTACGCGCCGCCGCTCCGGCTGCTCCACCAGTCCGACGCGCTCATGGAACTGCCGCTCCGCGACGTCCTGACGCGGATCGCGTCCGCCTACCTGGAGCTTTTCGAGACGCCGCAGCGCGTCGCCCTGATGCGCGTCGTCTTCGGCGAAGGCATCCGGCGGCCCGAGATCGCGGCGCGTTTCGCCGCGGCCGGTCCGGTGCGCATGGTCGCGTTCCTGCGCGCCTACTTCGAGCGCCAGATGGAGCGCGGCGTCCTGCGCCGCGGCGACCCGGACTGGGCGGCGCGCGCCTTCATCGGCCCGCTGGTGACGGTGGCGGTCAGCAAGACCGTCCTCGGCGGGGCGTTCGACCCGGCCATGACCCGCGCCGAACTGGTCGAGAACGCGGTCGAGACGTTCCTGCACGGCATGGCCGCCGCCGCCGCTGCGCCCGGGGGACCCGAACCATGAAACACCTGCGGCCCGTCGTCCTTCTCCTCGTCCTCGCCGCCTTCGTCGGGGCGGGCCTGTTCGTCATCCGCCGCCGGGACGCCGAGCGGAGCGTACTCTCCGGCACGTTCGACAGCCAGCCCGTCCTGGTGGCGTCGCGGGTCGGCGGCCGGGTCGCCGCCATCGCCGTGAACGAAGGGGACGCCGTCGCGGAGGGAACGCCGATCCTGACCCTCGAAGCCGGGGCGGACGTTGACGAGGCAGACGCGCTCGCCGAGCAGGCGCGGCAGGCGCGGGCGCGGCTACGCGAGGCCGAGCGGGCGCAGGTCGAGGACGTCGCCCGGGCGGAGGCGGCGGTCCGCGAGGCGGAAGCCGCGCTGGAAAAGCTGCGCCGGGGCGCGCGCCCGGAGGAGATCGCCGCCGCCCACGCCCGCGCCGCGGCGGCCTCTGCCCGGTACGAACAGGCGGCGCGCGGCCCGCGGCCCGCCGAGATCGACCGCGCCCGGGCGGCGGTGCGCGAGGCGAACGCCCGCCTCGCCCGCGCCCGCGCCGGGGCCTCGCCCGCGGAGCGGCAACAGGCGCGGGCGGCCGTGCAGGCGGCGGCGGCCGAGGAGCGGGACGCCGCCCGCGAGTCCGAGCGGATGCGCTATCTCTACACCGAGGGGGCGGTCTCCGCGCAGACCGCCGACCGGGCGGCCACGGCGCGGACCGTCGCCGCCGAGCGACGGCGGACGGCGGAGGCCGCGCTCGCCGCGCAGGACGCCCGCCCCGAGGACGTCGCCGCGGCGCGCGCGCAGAGCGAGCAGGCCGCCGAGACGCTGCGCCTCCTGCGCGCGGGCACGCGGCGCGAGGAGGTGGACGCCGCACGGGCGGCGCTCTCCGAGGCGCGGGCGAACCTGCGCCTGCTGGAGGCCGGGTCGCGCGCCGAGGACATCGCCGCCGCCGAAGCGCGCCTCGAACAGGCGCGGACGATGCTGCGCTCGCTCCGGGGCGGCAGCCGCGACGACGTGGTGGCGCAGGCGGACGCCGCCGCGCGGGCCGCGCAGGCGCGGGCGAGCGCCGCGAAGTCGCGCGTGGGCGAGCGGCGGGTGACGTCCCCCCACGGCGCGGCCGTAGTCGAGCGGGTGCTGGTCGCGGTGGGCGACCTGGTGCAGCCGGGCCAGACCGTGGCGCGCCTCAGCGACCCGGAAGATCTTTACCTTCGCGTCTACGTCCCCGAGGACCGCCTCGCGAACGCGCGCGCGAACGCCCCGGCGGTCCTGCGCGTGGACGGCGTCGCGGAGGACGTCCGCGCCGTGGTCGAGAGCGTAGCGACGCAGGGAGAGTTCTCCCCCGCCAACCTCCAGACGCCCGAGGAGCGCGGGAAGCAGGTCTTCGCGGTCCGGCTGCGGCTGAGGGACCCGGACCGGCGGGTCAAGCCGGGCATGGCGGCCACGGTGCGACGCCTCGGCGACTGGGAGCCGGGGCCGTGAACGCGGTCGAGCTGCGCGGCCTTACCCGGCGATTCGGCGACTTCACCGCCGTGGACGCGCTGACGTTCGACGTCGCCGCGGGCTCGATCTTCGGGTTCCTCGGCCCGAACGGCAGCGGCAAATCGACCTGCATCCGGATGCTCTGCGGCCTCCTCCGGCCGACCGCCGGGTCGGCGCGCGTCATGGGGCACGACGTCGCGACCGACGTCGAGGCGGTGAAGCGCTCGATCGGCTACATGAGCCAGTCGTTCAGCCTCTACCGCGACCTGAGCGTCGAGGAGAACCTCGACTTCTTCGGGCGCATCTACGGACTGCGGGGCGCGCGGCTGCGCGATCGCAAGGACGCGGTCGTCGGCCTCGTGGGCCTGGGGCCGTACCGCCAGCGCCCGAGCGGGCAGCTTTCCGGCGGGTGGAAGCAGCGCCTCGCACTCGCCGCCGCGCTGATCCACGAGCCGGACCTCGTCTTCCTGGACGAGCCGACCGCGGGCATCGACCCGGTCGCCCGCCGCGACCTCTGGGACCTGCTCTTCGCGCTCGCCGGGCAGGGCAAGACCCTGTTCGTCACGACGCACTACATGGACGAGGCCGAGCGGTGCGACCAGATCGCCTACATCTACCTGGCGAAGCTGATGGTCAGGGGCACGCCGGGCGAGCTGAAGGCGCTTCCCGAGGTCTCGCCGCCGGGCACGCGGCGCGTCGCGGTGGCGACCGGGCAGCCCGCGAAGGCGCTGATGGCCGTCAAGGACAGGCCGTTCGCGCTCGACGCGACCCTGGTCGAGGCGGAGATACACGTCCTGATGCCCGCCGACACGCCGGACGAGGCGGTGCGCGACGCGATGCGCGCCAGCGGCGCGGACGTCGGACGGGTGCGGCCCATTGAGCCGTCGCTGGAGGACGTCTTCGTCGCGCTGACGCGGAGGTACAGCGAGCCATGAGGAACCTCTTCGCCGGGTGGTGGAGCATCGCGCTCAAGGAGATCATGCACATCCGGCGCGACCGGGTGACGCTGGTCTTCTCGGTAGCCGTGCCGATGTTCCAGCTCGTGATCTTCGGCTACGCCATCGACTTCCAGGTGCGCCACGTCCGCACCGTCGTCGTGGACCAGGACCGCTCCCGCGAGAGCCGGGAATACCTCGCGTCGCTGGAGAACACGCGCTACCTGGACGTCGTCGGCGCGGAGTCCTCCCCCGAGCGGGCGGCGGACGCCCTGCGGAGCGGCCGGGCGAAGGTCGCGGTCATCGTCCCGCCCGACTTCGCCCGCCGGTCGGGCACCGGCACGCCGCCGCAGGTCCGCGTCCTGATCGACGGTTCCGACAGTCAGGTCGGCAACGCCGCCCGTCTCGCCTTCACCCGCCCGCCCGCGAACGCCCGCCCCGAGGTGGACGCCCGCGTCAACCTGCTCTACAACCCGGACGCGCGGACAGCGGTCTTCACGGTGCCCGGCCTGGTGGGCGTCATCCTCCAGCTCGTGACCGTAACGCTGTCGTCGTTCAGCCTGGTGCGCGAGCGCGAGAGCGGCACGCTCGACCAGCTCATGGTGACGCCGGTCGGGCGCGGCGGCCTGATGGTCGGCAAGCTGCTTCCCTACGCCGTGCTGGCGTCGCT
>DATLHN010000757.1:0-4310 GCA_035539875.1 Armatimonadaceae bacterium | reverse complement strand
TGTCGCTCCTTCACGGCGCGCCGGAGACCGGCGTCCTCGTGGCGGGCATCGAGCCGAACAGCCCGGCGGCGCTCTCGTCGCTCAAGGAGGGAGACGTCGTGATCGCCTTCGACGGCCACCCGGTGAAGGGAATCGACGACCTGCACCGCCTGCTGACCGCCGAGCGCGTCGGCGTGCGCGTCCCGCTCACCGTCCTGCGCCGCGGCGAGCGGGACATGGTCCACCTCGTCCCGGCGGAGATGCACTAAGCCCAGCCCCCTCCCCCCGCGCTGCGGGGGGAGGGGGCTCCTACCCGAAGTAGCCGCGGATTTCCGCGCGGGCGTAGAGCACGTCCAGCAGTTCGCCGAAGACGGGGTCAGCGTCGTAGGCGGGCTGCATCCGCACCTTCGTCCGCTCGGGGGTGACGCCGTGCTCGCGCCACGAACGCCCCTCCGCGATGAAGTTCTGGAGGAAGCCCTGCATCCGGTCGCAGGCGCGGGCGATCTTCGCCTCGTTCGTCTTCCCCGCCTCGAACTCGTCCCAGAGCGAGCGCATCCGCGCGCCGACGTCGGCGGGCAGATCGCCGAAGAGCAGGTCCGCCGCCGCGGCCTCGCGCTCCGCCTGCCCGACCAGCGCCGCGTCGTCGTAGGCGTAGGTGTCGCCCGCGTAGATCTCTACCAGATCGTGGACCAGCACGAGGGAGAGCGTATGCCCGAGGTCCGCCTCAATGCCGACCTCGCGGTGCAGGAGCAGAGCGCAGAGCGCCATGTGCCAGCAGTGCTCGGCGTCGTTCTCGCGGCGTTCGCTCCCGCCGACGTACGTCCGCCGCTCGATGCTCTTCATCCGGTCGGCGACGACGAGGAAATCGATCAGGGAGTGGAGACGCTGTGGGTCGGCAGGCATGGCAACTTTCTACCACGCGGGGGTACTGCGGCGCACTCGCCGAAGGCAAGAAAAAGCCCCGGTAGCGCTTGCGCGCTACCGGGGCTTTTCTGCTTGCGGCTTACCGGCGGCGGAGAAACGCGGGGATGTCGAGGTCGGTGTCGGACGGGACGCGCGCGGGCTGCGGCTCCGGGTCCATAGCGCGGACCGGCGCGGCGGCGGCGGGCTCGGTCTTGCGGGGGCGCGCCTCGAACCCGGTCGCCAGGACCGTGATGCGCACCGCGCCCTGGAGCCGCGGGTCCACGACCGTGCCGAAGATGATGTTCGCGTCTTCGGCGTCGGTGCCCTCGCGGATCAGGTCCGCCGCCTCGTAGACCTCGGAGAGCGTCAGGTCGGGGCCGGCGGTGACGTTCACCAGGACGGCGCGCGCCCCGGCGATGTCGGTCTCCAGCAGCGGCGAGGAGATGGCCGCCTGTGCCGCCTCGATCGCCCGATGGTCGCCCTCGGCGAAGCCGATGCCCATGAGGGCGGAACCGGCGTCGCTCATAACCGCCTTGACGTCGGCGAAGTCCACGTTGATGAGGCCGGGGATCGTGATGATGTCGGAAATTCCCTGCACGCCCTGGCGCAGGACGTCGTCCGCCTCCTTGAAGGCGTCCATCAGCGTCGCCTTCTTCTCGACCACGTTCAGCAGGCGGTCGTTCGGGATGACGATGACGGTGTCCACGTGGTCCTTGAGGTGGTCGATCCCCTCCTCGGCGAGGCGCGCGCGCCGCGGCCCCTCGAACCGGAACGGCTTCGTCACCACGGCCACGGTCAGGATGCCCGCGTCCTTGGCGATCTCGGCGATGACGGGGGCCGCGCCGGTGCCGGTGCCGCCGCCCATGCCCGCCGTAATGAAGACCATGTCCGCGCCTTCGAGCGACTTCTTGATGTCGGACTTGGACTCCTCGGCGGAGGCGCGCCCGATCTCGGGATTGCCGCCCGCGCCCAGACCCTTGGTCAGGTTCTCACCCAGCTGGAGGATGTGGTCCGCCGCCGAGGTGGCCAGGACCTGGACGTCGGTGTTCATCGCCCAGAAATCCACGCCCGTAAGGCCGGCTTCGATCATGCGGTTGACGGCGTTGGTACCGCCGCCGCCCACCCCCACGACCTTGATCTTCGCGAACGGCTCCGGAATGGTCGCGCCCATGTGCTTTGTCCTATCGCCCCCTGTGGTGTTGTGTAGGAATCGGGAATAAAACCGGCAAGTGTTTGCCCGGGAGGTAATGCCTGATTATACCGGACAACGACCCAAACATTCGGTCTCCCGGAACAATTCCCCTGCCAAACCTTCGTTTACCCGCAGGAATTGCGGACAATTCCGACGTCATCCGCCGGTTACCGCGCGGATCACGCGGCGCATCCAGAGCAGGATCGCCGCGATGCCACCCCCGTGGTCTCGCCGCCCGACGCCCGCGTGAAGACGCCCCCCCCACTGTACCAGGCCCACCGCGGTGGAGTAGGACGGCGCGTTCACGGACTCGGAAAGTCCCCCGATGCCGGAAGGGCAGCCGACGCGCACCGGGAGTCCGGTAATCTCCGCCGCCAGCTCGCGCGCGCCCGCCAGCATCGCCCCGCCGCCCGAGAGGACGAGGCCCGCCGGGAGCAGGTGCCCGTAGTTCGAGCGGTTGATCTCCTGGCGCACGAGGTGAAAAAGCTCCGACATACGCGGCTCGATGATCTCGGCGAGGATGCGGACGGGCCGCTCGACCGGTTCGGCGTCCCCCAGCGGCGTGTAGATGAAAGTCGGCTCCGCCAATTCGTCGGAGCCCGCCGCGGCTGCCGCGTCTTCGAGCCCGGAGTCGTCGCGACGCGGGCGCGGGGCCGGGGGGACCAGGGCCGTCCCGTACGTGAGCTTGACCCGCTCCGCCTCCTCCATCGACGCGCGCAGGCCCGCCGCCAGATCGCGGGTAACGTACCCGCCACCCACGGGGACGACGGCGGAGTAGGCGACGTCGCCGCCGACGAAGATGGCGAGGTCGGAGGTGCCGCCCCCGATGTCGACCAGCGCGACCCCGAGATCGCGCTCCGCCGGGAGCAGAACCGCCTCCGCCGTCGCGATCGGCTCCAGCACGACGTCCTCGATCCCCAGGCCCGCGCGCTCGACGCAGACGGCGACGTTGCGCAGGAACGAGGTCGCGCCGGTAACGATGTGCGTCTCGACTTCGAGGCGGGTCCCGCTCATGCCGACGGGGGAGCGGATGCCGTTCTGGCCGTCGAGGGCATACCCGCGCGGGATGGCGTGGACGATCTCGCGGTCGGGGGGCAGGACGATGACGCGGGCGTTCTCCATCACGCGCTCGACGTCCTCGTGCGTCACCTGCCGGTCGGCGTGCGTGATCGCGATGACCCCGCGCGAGTTGACCGACGCGATGTGCTCGCCGGTCACGCCCACGACGACGCTGTGGATCTCGACGCCCGCCATCCGCTGGGCCTTTTCGCGGCTCTCCTCGACGGCGCGGATCGTCTGGTCGATGTCGACGACGACGCCCCGCCGCAGGCCCGCGGAGGGCGCGACGCCGACCCCGAGAACGTCCACCCGCCCGTCGTCCCCCGTGACCTCCGCGACGAGCGTGCAGACCTTCGTGGTCCCGATGTCCAGTCCCACGACGATGTCGCCTTTGGCCACCGGCCTATCCGCCCTTTTTCCGCGAAAGCTGGACCTGCGTGAGGAAGTAGCGGCGGATCAGGGAGAGGTTGGTGAAGACGCGCCAGCCGAGGACCAGTACCGCCGCCATGTACAGGTCCACGCCGATGCGGTCGCCCATGTAGGCGAGGAAGGCCGCGAGGAGCGAGTTCAGCAGGAAGCCGGACAGGAAGATGTCGTCGTGGAACTTCCCTTCCAGGCCCGCGCGGATGCCGCCGCAGATGGAGTCCAGGCCCGAGAGGGCGGCCAGGCTGAAGTAAGGGGCGAGGTAGGGAGGGATGGTGTACTGCGAGACATACACCAGCAGAAATCCCACGAGTCCCCCGAGAAACGGTACCAGTATGCTGCTGCGCGGCATCTTCTTCCTCTGCTGCTTCTCACTGTCGCGGCGATCCCGACAGCCTGGACGGAATCCCGGTTACGGACCGGCGGGCGATTTCTTGGACGTGGACGAGTTGGAGGAGATCGGGTCGACGGCGTCCTCGGTCGCCTTTTCCGACGCCCGCTGGGCCTCCGCAGCCTTCTTCTCCGGGGCGACCTCCGCCCACCGGAGCGGCGTCGCCCCCGCGTAGGCAGGAAGCGTCATGCTCTTGATCTTGTCCACCGAGAACATGGACGAGTCCGTGATGGAGTACTGGTCCCGCAGGCCGTTCGGCATTACCATCGAGGACACCAGCGCGTCCGGGTCGCCGAGCGCCTTGATGCGGACCGGGGAGCCGTTCGTCGGGACGCCGTTCACCTGCACGACCGGGCCGACGCA
>DATLHN010000756.1:0-3623 GCA_035539875.1 Armatimonadaceae bacterium | reverse complement strand
AGGGTTACGAGAAGAGTGACTCCGTCTCCCGGGCGTGGGACGAGGCCACCACGACCGCGGCGCTGGAGACGGCCGACTACGTGGTCGCCAACCTCCGCGAGTTCGCCGGGACGACCGACGACCAGGCGAAACTGAAGGCGTTCTGCCGCACGTTCGTCGAGCGCGCCTTCCGGCGTCCGATAGACGCCGAGGACGAGAAGCGCTACGTCACGAAGCAGTTCGAGGCCGCGCCCGACGTGGAGACGGCGGTAAAGCGCGTCGTCCTGCTCGCCCTCAAGTCGCCCCGCTTCCTCTACCGGGAGCTGGGCTCGGGCAAGGCGCCCGACGCCTACGACGTCGCGTCGCGCCTCTCCTTCACGCTCTGGGACTCGATCCCCGACAACGCCCTGCTCCAGGCGGCGGCCTCCGGCGCGCTCTCCACCCGCGAGCAGATCGCGGCCCAGGCGCAGCGGATGGCAGCGGACCCGCGCGCCTGGAACAAGCAGCGCGAATTCTTCTACCAGTGGCTCAAGGTGGACCACTACCCCGACCTCGCCAAGGATCCGAAGCGCTACGCGGGCTTTACGCCCCAGGCCGCCGCCGACCTGCGCGCTTCCTTCGACCTGACCCTGGAGAGCGTGGTCCGGAGCGAGCGGTCCGACTTCCGGGAGTTAATGCTCGGCGACAAGGTATACCTCAACGGCCGACTCGCGAAGCTCTACGGGGTCCCGCTCGCCCCGGAGGCCGGGTTCCGGCCCGTGTCGCTCGACCCGGGCGCGCGGGCGGGCATTCTGACCCACCCGTACCTGCTCGCCAGCTTCGCCTACACCCGCACCAGCTCGCCCATCCACCGCGGGGTCCTGCTCGCCCGCAGCGTGCTCGGGCGCACGCTCGCGTCGCCTCCCGAGGCGTTCGTGCCGCTCGACGCCAACCTGCACCCGAAGCTGACGACCCGGGAGCGCGTCACCCTCCAGACCAAGACGGCGGACTGCATGACCTGCCACGGGCTGATCAACCCGCTGGGCTTCACGCTGGAGCGCTTCGACGCCATCGGCAAGGTGCGCGCCCTCGAAAACGGGAAGCCGGTCGACGCGACCGGCAGTTACGCCGCCCGGAACGGCAATACCATCAAGTTCACCGGCGCGAAGGACCTCGCCCGCTACGCGGCGGAGAGCCCGGAGGCCCAGGCGGTATTCGTCGAGAAGCTCTTCCAGTACAGCGTCAAGCAGCCCGTGCGCGCCTACGGACCGGACGCGCTGCCCAACCTGCAGCGCCAATTCAAAGCAAATGACTTCAATATCCGCCGTCTTGTGGTAGAAATAGCCACGGAGTCCGCGCTCCCGAGGACAAAACTTTAATGGCCCAACGAAACACCCGACGTGCCTTCCTCCGCGACCTGGGCATCAGCGCCGCCGCGTTGCCCTTCGTGACCAACCTCCCCTGCCTGGCCGCGCCGAACGAGGCGAAGCAGCGCAAGCAGCGCCTGATCGTCCTCTTCAGCCCGGACGGCATCGTCCCGACCACCTTCTGGCCGGACGAGGCGGGGGCGCTCACGACGTTCAAGGAGAGCCTGTCGCCGCTGGAGCCCTTCAAGGACAAGACCCTGATCCTGAACGGCGTCTGCGACCGCATCCGCGGCGACGGCGACGGCCATATGCGCGGCATCGGGTGCCTGCTGACCGGCATCGAGCTGTTCCCGGGCAACGTCCAGGGCGGCTCCGACACCCCGGCGGGCTGGTCCAGCGGCATCTCCATCGACCAGGAGATCAAGAACTACCTCCAGAGCAACCCGGCCACCCGCACCCGCTTCGGCTCGCTGGAGTTCGGCGTCATGGTTCCGGAGCGCGCCGACACCTGGACCCGCATGTCGTACGCCGGGCCGAACAAACCCGTCTCGCCGATCGACGACCCGTACCAGATGTTCGGCAAGCTCTACGGCCGCCTGAAAGACCAGGAGAGTCTCAAGAGCGTCCTCGACGACCTGAAAGTGGACCTCGACCGGGTTCGCTCGCACGTCGGCGCGCAGGACCGCCAGATACTCGAGGAGCACGCCACCCTGGTCCGCGAGATGGAGCAGGAGCTGAAGGCGGCAAACGGCAAGGACGTGGGCCACCCGGTCCCGGTCCTCGAGCCGGGCGTCCACCGCGACAACGACAAGATGCCGCAGCTCAGCAAGATGCAGATCGACCTTATGGTGAACAGCTTCGCGGCGGACTTCGCCCGCGTCGCCACCTTCCAGTACACCAACTCGGTCGGGCAGGCTCGCTTCCGCTGGCTCGACATCACCGAGGGGCAGCACGACCTGTCGCACGAGCCGGACAACAACACGGCCGCGCAGGAGAAGCTGACCAGGATCAACAAGTGGTACTGCGAGCAGCTCGCCTACCTGGCGAAGCGGCTGGCGGAGACGCCCGAGCCGGGCGGCGGCGGCAGCCTACTCGACAACACCACCATCATCTGGACCAACGAACTGGGCAAGGGCAATTCGCACACCCTGGACAACATCCCGTTCGTCCTGGTCGGCGGCGGCCTGGGCTTCAAGATGGGGCGCTCCTTGAAGTACGCGCGCGTGCCCCACAACCGCCTGCTGATGTCGCTGGCGCACGGCTTCGGCCACCGCATCACGCGCTTCGGCAACCCCGACTTCTGCGGAGACGGGCCGCTCAACGACCTGACGTAACCGGCATTGCGCCGGTGTTTCCGAAGCCGGGCGCATCCAGCGCGCCCGGCTTTGCCTTTTCCGGAGTACACGATGCACCTCCTACGCCGCTTACCCGCCGTCGCCGCCCTCCTGGCGCTCGCCGCCGCCCTCGCCCCGTCGGCGCATGCCGCAGGGCAGCAGCCCCCCGCCGCCGCAACGACCATCGTCATCGTCCGTCACGCGGAGAAGGGCGACGGCGGCGACCCACGCGACCCGTCGCTCAGCGCCGCCGGACAGGCGCGGGCCGCGGCCCTCGCCGCCGCGCTGGACGCGGCCGAAGTATCGGCGGTGTACGCCACCCAGTACAAGCGCACGCGGGAGACGGGCGAACCGCTGGCGAAGCGCTTCAAGGTCGAGGTCGGCGTCCGGCCGGTCACCGCGGATAACGCGGCGAAGTACGCCGATCAGGTCGTGAAGGAGGTCCTCGACAAGCACGCGGGCAAGACCGTCGTGGTCGTCGGACACAGCAACACCGTCCTCGACTTCATAGAAGCGCTCGGCGCCCGCCCGCCCGCGCCACTCGGGGAGAACGACTATGACCGGCTCTTCATCGTCGTACGGCCGGCGTCCGGTCCCGCCCGCCTCATCCAGGCCCGCTACGGCGCGCCGGACCCGCGCTGAGGAAGAAGAGGAGCGAACGCGCCCTACCATGAACGCCCCGTGGACAGCGGCGTCGCCGCGGATCGCCCTTCTAGCGGCGGTGATCTTTGCCGCTCTCCCGGCACGCGCGGCGGACTACCCGGTCGCCTCGGCGGCGGACATCGCACGGGTGACGGAGAAACTGCGCCCCGGCGATGCGCTCGTGATGGCCGACGGCATCTGGAAGGACCAGGCCATCGTCTTCCGCGGCGCGGGCACGGCGGAGAAGCCGATCACGCTCCGCGCCCGGACGCCGGGCAAGGCGGTCCTGACCGGCGCGTCCACGGTCACGATCGACGGCGAC
>DATLHN010000755.1:0-3072 GCA_035539875.1 Armatimonadaceae bacterium | reverse complement strand
GCCTTAGGGGGCGCTGCGGGAGCGACCGCGGGAGCCATCGTCGTCGCGGGCAAGCACCTCATCGACCACATCCTCGAAAGAGCCGGAGGCGGGGGAGGTAGGAATACTGGGCACGCATCGGACCGAAAGGGGGATGGGCGGCCCGTTGGCCAAGCCACTTCCGACGTTCAAAGGGCCAGGCCGTCAGATATCTTCATCCAAGAGAAGGACGGTGCGGCAGTAGTGAGACCGGGAAACGGACGAGAACATATCATAAACATCAACACTGGTAAGGTAATAACAACCATCGGCAATAGACCAAAGGGCGCGCATTTGGGGCGGTTACGGAATGGCTCCATTCGTCCCGCGACTGCCGACGAGGTTTCTAAACTGAAGGACCTGTTCCAGTGAGCAGTAACGCCCCTGGGAGAGCGTCAGCGACACCTCAACTTCCGCCGGGTGATTCAATGGATGATAACTACGGAGAAGAACCGCACCGCGCCTTATTCGCGGCTGTGACTGCGGATCTGGTGACTGACGGGGATTTAGCCCCGAAGTTCCTTCCCGCGTTGTTCGGGCGTCCGCCGGGTGCGTGGGTCGATCTCTGCGACGTCTGCGCGGGGCAACCCGCGGCGGTACAGAGGCTGCAACTGCTAACCGCGTCCCTGGACGCGGCGGGAAGTGGGCCAGATGATGCTGCTCTCAATGTCATGTGGACGCCGCATCCGCAGTACGACGCCTACGCGGTCATAGTGTTCTTTACCACCTACGACTTCCTGACGCAGGTGGTCTTGCAGGCTATTGACGCGCACTGAGCGCGCCAGTAGCCGTAATAGATGGCTGCATAGTAAACAGGGGTGACGGGCGGGGGAAGATGGTCTCCCGCCCGTCAGTTCGTGCTTTTTCGTGCATGACGGATACCAGGAAGAGCAGATTCTAATCGGTGAAAGGTGTCCGGCTGCAACGGGCTGGGGCAGCGGGTCGGCATCGCCGACAGCCTGGGCAGCCGGGCGGTGGTGCTGGCAGACGACTCGATAGACAGCGCGGTGCTCTCGGACGGCACCGCCACGTACCAGCACGGCCTCGGGCTACTCTCCGAGGTCCGGGGCGGCTCGACGCGCTTCTACCACGCCGACGCGCTCGGGACGACACGGGACCTGAGCGACGCGAGCGGAGCGGCTTCCGCCGCGCTGGAAACGGACGCCTTCGGCAACGCCGTAGCCAGCAGCGGGACGGGCACTCCGTTCGGCTTCGCGGGGGCGCACGGCTACCAGACGGACGCGGACACGGGCTGGCAGCGGCTCGGGCACCGGTTCTACCTGCCGGGACTCGGCTTGATCTTCGAAGCACTGGGTCGGCGGATGGTGCCCGGTGCGTCGCGGCCTGCCGCTTCTCGCCTCCGCGCGGGACCCTTTCCACGACTGGCTTCGCGGGGCAGTCGGGTTTTTTGATCAGGTTCGGTCGAAGACGGCCATCTGGGTGGGCGTGCCGCGACCTTCCGGGTCTTCGTCGCCGACGCCGGAGAAGGCGACCGTGTAGCCGTGGGCGGCGGTGACCCCCTGCGCCCAGGGGGCGAACTCGGCGCGGGTCCACTCGAACCGGTGATCCGGGTGGCGGAACTTTCCCGCGGGCAGCGACGGCCAGACGCTGTTGTACTCGGCGTTCGGCGTGGTGACGACGACCCGGCGCGGGCGGGCGAACTCGAAGACGACCCGCACCAGCGTCGCCAGACGGTCGGCGTCCAGGTGCTCCACCACCTCGTTCAGCAGGGCGACATCGAAGCCGGAGAGACGGGCGTCGCGGTAGACGAGCGACCCCTGGAAGAGCGAGAGGCGCTCGCGCTCCCGCTCGCTCAGGCGCTCGAGGCGCAGGCGGCGCGCGGCCCGCTCCAGCGGGACCACGGAGACGTCCATGCCCGCGACGTGCTCCAGGGCCGGGACGTCGCGCAGCAGGGCGGCCATCGTCTTTCCCTCGCCGCAGCCCAGGTCGATCACGCGCCGCGCGGGCGGGTCGAGCGACGCGACCGCGGCGACGCTCGCCTCAATGCGCCGGTCGTTGAGGCGGGCGGGCGTCTCCAGGGTCGCCTCCGCGGCGTCGCCCCGCGCGCCGCTGTCCGCAATTGCCGCGTCCGTCTCCGCCGGGGCGGCTCCCTCCACCTCGCTCAGCCGCGCGAGGGCGGCGTCCGCGAGCGCGCGCTTGTAGCGCAGGTACCGCTTCGCGATGACCTCCTTTTCCGGGTGGGAGTCGAGCCAGCCCTCGCCCTTGCGCACCAGTTTCTCCACCTCGTCCTCGCCGATGAAGTAGTGCTTGGCGTTGTCGAGCACCGGGACGAGCACGTACAGGTGGGTCAGCAGGTCGCGCACTGTCTGCGCCCCACTGAGCGTCACGGAGTAGAGGTCGCTCGGGCCCCACTCCGGGAACCGGGCGTCCAGCGGTTCGTGCCGCTCCGCCGCGACCGAGTACCCGAGCGGCTCGAACAGGCGGCGGATCAGCGCCTCCCCGGCGTCGCAGTCGAGAGCGTGCAGCGTGGCGGTGAGCGGCATCTTCTCGTCCACCCGGTCGGGGCGGTCCTTGCTGCGCCCGCCGAGCGCCGTAGCGAAGCACTGCGACAGCGCCACGGAGAGGAACGAGGACGGGACATAGGGACGGTCGGAGACGTACTGCGCCAGTCGCGGGTCGCCGCTTCCGCCGCGCACGAGGCCGACGGGGTCGACCTCGACCAGCAGCGCGACCGTGCAGCGCTGCGCCGTCGCTTCGGGGTAGAAGACGCGTGCGACGCCGAAGGTCAGCTCCTTCTCGAAGAGGGCCGCCGGGTTCTTGTGCAGCAGGTAGCCGAGGTCGGTGGCCTCGGGGGCCGTGCAGGTAACGGTCAGGAACAAAGGGTGTCTCTCCTTTGCGCACTTTATCGCCGCGGCCTGGGCGGTTGCAAAGCGCCGATAGCAGTTTCCATCCGCCGCGCGACGCCGAGGAACCGCCGCGCGGCGCGGGTAGAATCATCGCTATGAGGAACCTGACGGCACGCGAGAAGAAAGCGACGGGGGCGCGGAAGAGCGCGGGGGTGGCGCTCCTCGTGCTGGCGGGTTCCGCGGCGGC
>DATLHN010000754.1:0-19360 GCA_035539875.1 Armatimonadaceae bacterium | reverse complement strand
CCGCGCGGCCGGGCCTCCCCCGGCAGGAGTCACGTTTCCAACATGAGTACCATGACCACCATCGAAGACATCATCGCGCGGGAGATTCTCGATTCGCGCGGCAACCCGACCGTCGAGGTCGACGTCTGGCTCAAGAACGGCGTCTACGGGCGCGCGGCGGTCCCGTCCGGGGCCTCGACCGGCGCGCACGAGGCCGTGGAGCTGCGCGACGACGACAAGGGCCGCTTCCTCGGCAAGGGCGTCCGCCAGGCCGTCGAGAACGTCAACGACAAGATCGCCCCCGAGCTGGTCGAGATGGACGCGCGCGAGCAGATCGCCATCGACCAGCTCCTGATCGAGCTGGACGGCACCGATAACAAGGCCAAGCTCGGCGCGAACGCCATCCTCGGCGTCTCCCTGGCCGTCGCGCACGCGTCCGCGAAGGCGCTCGGCATCCCCCTGTGGCGCTACATCGGCGGCGTCGGCGCGCGCCAGCTCCCGGTCCCGATGATGAACATCCTGAACGGCGGCAAGCACGCCGACAACAAGGTCGACTTCCAGGAGTTCATGGTCATGCCGGTGGGCGCGGAGTCCTTCTCCGAGGCGCTGCGCATGGGCACCGAGATCTTCCACGCGCTCAAGGGCGTCCTGAAGAGCAAGGGCCTGAACACGTCGGTCGGGGACGAGGGCGGGTTCGCCCCCGACGTCTCCACCCAGGAGGGCCTGGACTACATCCTCGCCGCCGTGGACAAGGCGGGCTACAAGGCGGGCGAGCAGGTCATGCTCGCGATGGACGCCGCCTGCACCGAGCTTTACGAAGAGGGCAAGAAGGCGGGCCAAGAGGGCAAGTACCTCTTCTGGAAGTCCGGCGGCGCGAAGAGCAGCGACGAGATGGTGGCCTACTGGACCCAGCTCGTGAACGACTACCCGATCATCTCGCTCGAGGACGGCATGAGCGAGGATGACTGGGACGGCTGGCAGGCGCTCACGGCGTCCATCGGGGACCGGGTGCAGCTCGTCGGCGACGACCTGTTCGTCACCAACACCACCCGCCTCAAGCGCGGCATCCAGGAGAAGTCGGGCAACTCGATCCTCGTCAAGGTGAACCAGATCGGCACCCTGACCGAGACCCTGGCGGCCATCGAGATGGCCAAGCGCGCGGGCTTCACCGCGATCATCTCCCACCGCTCCGGCGAGACCGAGGACGCCACCATCGCCGACATCGCGGTGGCGACGAACGCGGGCCAGATCAAGACCGGTGCGCCGAGCCGCACCGACCGCGTCGCCAAGTACAACCAGCTCCTGCGCATCGAGGAGGAGTTGGGCGACACCGCCCTCTTCGAGGGCGTCGCCTCCTTCTACAACATCAAGCGCAAGTAGAGCACGGAACGCTCCGAGGAGCGGGGTTGCCTTTGGGGCAACCCTGCTCCTCATCGCTTTGTCAGCCCCGGAAGTAACCGCCGTGGGACAGGGTCGTCGCGCCGTCGCCTACGTTGGTCACCGCCCGCTCCAGGCGCTTGCCGTACCGCTCCCAGGCGTCGAGCCGAAGCAGGACGGAGCCGTCGCCGCCAGGAGTGCCGCGTGACCTCAGCGCCTTCGCCGCGATGCGGCAGTCCCGCGGCGTCACGTCGGGCAGGAAGAGCAGCGTGGCCCCCGCCAACCGCGCAACCGCCGCGATGGAATGGAGGTCTTCGGGGTCGCGCGTAACGTCCTGCAACGTCAGGCGCGCGGCCTCGGCGGCGTCGCGCCACCGGCTTAGCAGTGGACCGGCTGCTTCCGTGTGCCGCCAGACCGTTTCCTGGGTGAACCGCAGGAAGCGCCTCGTCCGCCCCTCATCCAGGTATCCGGCGTCGCGCAGATCGGGCAGAAGCCCGTCCGAGACGATGCCCCGGTGGTCGCGCCCCAGCCGCTCCCGCCAGTAGAAAGCGGCGGAGCGCAGTGTGAACGGCTGTCCGAGCGGTCCCGCGGACCGGACCCCTTCCATGACAAGCCGGGGAGCACTGTACCGCCGGGCGTAGGAGTCTAGGCGCGGGCTCAGCGTGGCGACGTCCACGCCGCGCACCGACTCCCCGCTCCATATCTCCCCCGGGCGGTGCAGGATCCGGGTCGGCTTCAATTCCAGCCATCCCTGTGCCACCCAGTCGACGAGCAGGAGGCATAGCGCGCGGGTGCCGTCGGCGCTCTCCGGGTTCAGCAGGACGAACGTCTCGGCCAGCGTCGGCTGCCGCCGCGGGGAAGTATCCATGTTACACTTCCGACACCGCGCATCCCCGAAGCGTTGCGCGCCGCCGTCATTAGTTCGACGCCTGCATGGGCACGAGGCGTACGGGGCCGAGCAGACCCGATGGCGTCGGCTTCCACGTCGCGGCGTCGAACGGCTTGTAGTGGATGTTGACCATCAGGAAGGGACGCCACTCCGCGCCGCGCCGCCGTTCCAGGTCCGCCAGACGGTTCGCCATCAGGTTCGTCACCTCGATCTCCAGGCGGTTGCCGGTCGGTTTGAGCAGCGACGCCGGGAACGTCACCTCCCACGGGCGGGCGACGACCGCCCCGAGGTCCGTCCCGTTCAGGCGGACGCGCGCGCTGTGGCAAACCGCGCCCAACTCCAGCGTCCAGGCGTCGGCGCTTCCGACCGGCGCGTCGAACGTGCGGGCGTATCGGGCCGTCCCCGAAAAGGCGCGCAGGGAGTCGCCGCCGTCGCCTGCCGGGGCGTCCCAGGCCGTCCAGTCGGAGAGCGCGGCGAGGGTGCGGGCAGGCGGGAGCGTCGGGCCGCCGTCCAGGAACTCGACCCGCCACTCGCCCGCCGAAAGGTCGACGGGAGCAGTGTTCGCGGCGGGCGAGAGGTACGGCCACGACGCGGGCGGCGCTCCTTCCGCAGTCTTCGGGCCTGTGCGAACGAACAGCGACGCCCCCGCTTTCACCTCCAGGCGAATCTCGGGGCCGTTCGGGCCGTCGCGGCGGGCGGCGGCCCCGACCGCGCCTGTCCACGGGTCGAGCAGGGTCGCCGCCTCCCCGGGATGGCCGAGCCGGAACCACCCGGCGCGGTCCTCGGTGCCCGGGTTGGCCAGGAAGTAGACGCGCTCGTCGGCCCCCGCACCGCGTCGCCGGACGAACTCGATCCCGGCGTCCGCGATCGTCTCGCGGGGAACCCCGGCGCGCGTCAGGAGAGTGGCGGCGTCCGGTCCGACCAGCACCCGCCCCATGCCCACCGCGTACCGCCGGATGCCGTCGGCTTCCGCCACGGGCGTTCCGAGCGCCGTGCGGGCGACCCGCAGCCGGGCGCGCCGCTCGGCGAGCTGCGCCAGGCCCGGCACGTCGGCGGGCAGGTCGCCCTCCACCAGTACGGTCGCCCCCCGGTGGGCCAGTTCCACGATCCGCTCCAGCGTCTCCGGCGGCGCGAGAAGGCAGCCTGCGACCAGCAGCGCCCGGTAGCGGCTGCCGCCCCGGCGCGCCTCCAGGATGCCGTCCGCCGCCGTCACCGTAACGTCGGCGGCGAGTTGCCGGTCGGAGATCAGGTCGGCGGACCAACCGCGCGCCCACAGCGTCCGGGCGGCGCGCGTGAACGCCGACAGGTTTTTCCCGAGCCACGTTTCCGTGCGGTGGACGGTCAGGAAGTGCAGGTAGTCGTGCGCCCCGTCCTCGGCGGCGAGCAGGTCGTGGAACGGGAAGTACATCAGGACGTCGTTGTCCGGCGTCCCGGCCTGCAGCAGCGATTGGCAGCGCGCGATGTAGGCGTTCAGCGCGCCGAGGTCGCGCCACCAGGGGTTCGTCGGCGCGCAGAGCGTCGTCGCGTAGAAGAGCCAGCCCGGCCACGCGGCGTCGGACGGCGAGTAGGGCGTGCCGTGGAAGAAGATGTGGTTGATGCCGAGCGCGAACAGCGTGTCCGCTTCGGCCTTCATGTGATCCAGGGGGACGTGGCCGTGCTCCCCGGCCCAGGTGAACGACTCGCTGGAGCAGAGCGGGCGGCCCGCGACGTGCGCCGCAGAGGAGGCCATTCGGCAGATCAGCATCTCCTCCTGCTCGCCGAAGTCCGGGGGGACGTCGGTGAGCGCGGCCATGCCGCCTTGCTTCAGGCGCGGGGGGCCGAAGACCTCGGTCTCGGGCACGTCCACCATGCCGTAGAGGTCCAGCAGGTTGCCGGGGGAGCCGTGGGACTGGTTGCGGGCCTTCGCGCCGTTGCGGCGCGCGGCGTCGGCGAAGTTCGCCAGGAACGCCTCGCGTGTCAGGTCCTCGACGGTCAGCCGGTAGTCGGCGCGGACCCGCCGGACGGTGTCCGGGTCGCCGTCTCCCTTAAGGTGGTGCAGGTGGGCGCGCAGGTCGTACGCGCGCCGCCGCGCGAACTGGTCGAGGATGTCCGGCGACGCGTTCGCGCCGAAGACCTCCCAGGAATCGTTGAACAGGCAGCGCGGGCGGAGGCCCTCCGGGAGTTTCTTCAGCATCGCGTCGAACGGCTCGAAATAGCGGCGCACGGCGTCGGCGTCGAAGTGGTCCAGGACGCTGCCCTCGCCGCCCGGCGCGGCGCGCTTGACCTGCTGCCCGGTCGGGGCGAGGAAGAGGGCGTGTCGCACGCCCGCCTCCCCCTCCGTCACCGCGAGCGTCTTCGCGCCGTCGGCCCGCCGCGCGTTCGCGGTGCGGACCTCCTGGCCGGGGGCGAACGATTCCACCCAGGCGACGCGGGCGGCGTCCGCGTCGCCCACCCACGGTCCCCCGAACGGCCACCCGGTTCCCGCGATCAGGTCCACGCCCATGTCGAGCCGCGCCGCCTCGCGCAGGGTGTGGGCGAACAACTCGACCCAGCGCGGCGACAGGAACGGCACGAACCGCGCCTCCTCGCCCCTGGGGCCGTAGATCGGGCTGACCTCGACGCCGCCGATCCCGGCGTCGCGGAACGCCTCCAGGCTGCGGGTGATCTCGGCCTCGGTGAGGGCGCTGCCCATCCACCACCAGCGGGTCCACGGGCGGGTCTCGCGCGTCCGCGGCGCGGGCCAGGCGGCAACGTCGTTCGTCATGTCGCTCATCGGGTTACTGTTCGGCGCGGCGGGCTAACTCCCTGCCGTCGCTCCCGCGGCTCGCTCATTTCCCCGCCCCGGGCGGCGACCAGCCGTCCGGCCCCGCCAGGAATCGGCGCGTCTCGAACGCCGCGAGCGCCGCCCGGTCCGGCGTCCGCGCCCACGCGACCCGCTTCGAGCGGTCGGCCCCGGACCCGGTGCAGCCGTCTTCGGCGTACCAGGAAGTCTTCTCCCGCTCGGGCTTTCCCCAATTGTGCCAGCCCTCGGGGCGAACGTGGGCGCCGAGTTTGCACCCGATGAAGACGACGCGGGCGCAGTCGCGCCAGGGGCGGCCCAGGTAGACCGAGCCCGCGGGGACGTCCGCCGACGCCGTCAGGTCGCACTCGCGGAAGACGTACCCGCCGATAGCTTCGGGCGTGAGGCGGGACTGCGCGGTGACGTACCCGGGTCCCTTGCTGTGGACGCGGCACCGCTCGAAGACGGCGGCGGCCGAGCCGAAGATGAAATCGACGTCGCCCTCGACGTAGCAGTCGCGGAAGTACTGGCGGCAGGCCGGGCCGTTGGCGTAGAGGGTGTCCTGCCAGCCCAGGAACCGGCACCCGTGGAAGGCGGCGCGGTCCGCGTTGACCTTGATCGCGACCGCCTGCCCGACGTCGCGGCCGCGCCCCGCTCCGTTCGCGAAGGTAACGTTCTCCGCGACAAAGCCGTCGCCCTCGATCAGGACGCTCGCGCTGCCGGAGGTGCCGCGCTCGGTCCCGTCCGGGCGCGGGGACCGGGCCGACCAGTCGTTCGTGACGACCGTATCTTCCGCAGATTCGCCGCGAAAAGTTATGTCGCGCTTGCTGTTGGCGATGACCACCGGGCCTTTGTAGACGCCGGGTTTGAGCAGGATGACCACGCGCTCGACGTCGCCGCGCCCGGCCGGTACCGCGTCCACGGCGTCCTGGACGCTGGCGAACGCGCCGCCGACGCCGCCCGGCGCGACCACCAGCGTTTTCGGGCCGGGATGGGGCCGGGCGCCGCCCCCCAGGGCGGCGCCCAGACCGGCGAGCAGAAGATCCCGTCGTCCGAGCATTTGCGGCATCGTCGCCTCCTCGATATGCGTTGCGCGGCGCGCGCGCCTTAATGGGCTACTGCGGGCGCGCGGGAGCGACGCTGGCGCGCGTCACAAGTTCGCCCGTGATGGTCACCGTACGCGGCAGCGCCTCGTCGGAAACATCGCCCGCCACGCGCTGCATCAGCAGATCGACGGCGGCCCGCGCGATGCGGTCGGTGGGCTGGGTCATCGAGGTCAGCGGCACCGGGCAGTAGGCCGTAATCGGCTGGTTGTCGTGCCCGACCAGGCTCAGGTCCTCGGGGATTCGTACCCCCGCCCGCATCACCTCGACCATGAACGCCAGCGCGACGTAGTCGTTCACGATGCAGAGTCCGGTGGGGCGGTCCTCCAGCGACAGGAACTCACGCGCCATGTCCGCGCCGCCCTTCTCGTACGTGGCGTTCTTGAAGAACCACTCGTCGCGGAACGGGACGCCGAACTCTTCGAGCGCGCGGCGGAACCCGCGCAGGCGGTAGCTCTGCGGGTCGCCGAACGACGGCGGGGAGTCGAGGGCGACGTCCGCGCTCGGCACCTGCGACATGCCGAGCCCGATCTTGCGGTGCCCCTGCTCCAGGAGGTGCTTCGCGGCGCGGTAGGCGTTGTCGTCCCGGTCGAAGACGACCTGGTCGCAGAGCACCGGGACCGGGGTATCGTAACTGACCACGATGCCACCGGCGTCCTGGTAGGCGGAAAGCTCGCGGAAGACGGCCGGGTGCAGGCGCTGGACGGCGCAGACGATGGCGCGGGGGCGCTGGCGGCAGAGCTGGCGCACCTGCGCGGCCTGCGACTCGCCGTCTTCCACGCTCCCGCCGAAGCCGGAGCAGGTGTAGATGGGCACCTCCAGCGACCGGGCGGTGAGCGCCTTCTGCACCAGCAGTATCTTCTCGGTGGCAAGGCCGACGTCGAGCACCCCGCTGAAGATGCAGACCATCGAGGTGCCGAGTCCGTGCGCGAGGCGCTGGGCGTGCGGGTTGGGCTCGTAGCCCAGTTCCCGCGCCACCGAGAGGACGCGCTTGCGCGTCTCCGCGGAGATGGTGCCCTTGCCCGAAAGCGCCAGGGAGACGGTAGACTTGTGCATCCCCAGTGCGCCTGCCACGTCCTGAAGTGTGGGTGGTTTTCTCATTGCCGTCGCGTCTTCTATTCCCGCCGTCGCCGAAGCGGTCCTACCTCCGCGGTGAGGGAATCCGGGTCGCGAAACGCCCCTGTGCCCGATTCCCGCGCGTCTCAACCGGTTTATACGGGAAGTATATCACAGATTCTGACCTATAAACCGGTTGATAGTCATTCTGTCCCGCCCATAATGTGCGGGGCGGTTGTGGAAGCGCGTTTTCATGCCGATACTATTAAGGGTACCGGAAGAGTTCCAGATGAGGGCCGCCCGCACCTCTCGCGAGCGAGCGCCCGGCATACATCCTGCATCACGTCGATACACTCATGCGCTTTGAGAAACCGACCCCGTACGCGCTTATCGCTCTCGCCGCCCTGACGCCGCTCGCGCCGATGCTGGCGGGGTGCGGTCCGCGCGTCGCCGCCACCGCCGCCGCCGCCAATACCTCCGCCGCGGTTACTACCGTGATAGTGGATGCGGGCGCGGCACGGCAGCGCCTGGAGGGCTTCGGGGCGGCGACTGCCTACTACCAGAACTGGATCGCCGCGCACCCGAACCGGGCGGCGCTCTACGACGCGCTGTTCAAGGGGCTGAAACTCGACATCCTGCGCCTCCAAAACGTCTACCGGCCGGGAAAGTCCGACCGGTTCGCCGAGGACGACCGGGACATCGTCCGCGGCGCGCGGGAGTCGCTGGGCTACCCCGTGACCGTAATGATGAGTTCCTGGTCGCCCCCGGCGGACCTGAAGAGCAACCGGAGCGAGAAGAACGGCGGCACGCTGGCGCGCGGCGAGGGCGGCGAGTTCGTCTACGATAAGTTCGCCGACTACTGGCGCGACTCGCTCGTCGCCTACCGGAGCGTCGGGATAGAACCGAAGTACATCAGCCTCCAGAATGAGCCCGACTTCCGGGCGGAGTGGGAGTCCTGCCTGTTCCTGCCGACCGAGGGGGAGCAGGGCGGGGTGAAGTACGCCGGCTACGACCGCGCGCTCGCCGCCGTCCACCGCCGGGTGCAGACACTGCCCGCCCCGCCCCGTCTCGTCGGACCGGAGACCCTCGGCGTCGGCGGCGGGAACCCGCAGTCGTTCCTCCCGCCGGCCGACCGGGCACGCATGGACCGGATAGGCGCGGTAGCGCACCACCTCTACAGCGGCGGGACCCATGTGGAGCCGGACTCGTTCGTGGAGGAGCTGCGCGCGATCCGCGCCGCCTACCCCGGTAAGTTGCGGTTTCAGACCGAGTTCGGGCGCAGCGACGGGTTCCAGACCGCCTGGCTGATCCACAACAGCCTGGTGGAGGAGGAGGCGCACGCCTATGTCTACTGGGCCGCGATCTGGCCCGGCGACGACGCCCTCATCACCATCGACAATCCGTGGCAGCGGGCCGAATGGAAAAACCCGGACGGGTTCCGGCTCAACGACCGCTACTACGCGCTCAAGCACTACTCGTACTTCACCGCGCCGGGCTATCGCCGCGTCGAGGTGACCGCCGCCGACCCCCGAATCAAAGTGTCGGCGTTTCTCAGCCCCGACGGCAGATCGCTGACGGTGGTCGCGCTCAACACGGCGGAGGCCCCGGAGGCGAAGACTCTCGCGCTGGACTTCCGCGGGTTCACGCCGGGCGAAGCCGACACACGGATCTATCAGACCCGGTTCGATCCGGCGGGCGCGAACATCGTCCCCGAAAACCCGTTCGAAGACCGGGGGGCGCTGAGCGGCGACCACCGTCTGACCCTCCCCCCGCGCGCGATCGCCACGGTTACCCTGCAAAAGCAGGGAGCGGGGTAGCCGTTCGCTAATCTATTTCCGCCGGAGAACCGACTCTTCAACGACGCAAGAGAGGTACGGAGATGCGTGTCATCCTCAAACCCGCGGGTCTTTTCTTTATCATTGCCGCCTTCGCGCTCCTGGCAGCGCTCGCCGTGGGGCGGAACCGGAAGCCCGCGCCGCCAATGACGGCGACGACGGCCGCCCCGGTGACGTCACCGCCCCCCACGAACGCTGCCGCGATAAAGGCAGCCGCCGACGCCGCGCGGGCCACTCCCGCGCCCGCGGCGAGCCGCGCGCCGCTCCCGCCCGGCGTCCTGCTCATGCCCGACATCGCCGCCGACGACTGGAAGTCGCTGACGGCCCAGGGGAAGAGTTCCGTCAAGATCGTCCCCGCGGACGTGCCGGGCCACCCACACGCGCGCCGGATCACGATCGACGCCATCGGAGACCAGCACTGGGACATACAGGTCGCCCACACGCTCGACGCCCCCTTCAAGAAGGGGCAGAAGATCCGCCTGACCTTCTGGGGGCGCAGCAAGGATTCCTGCCCCATCGCCGCCACCGTCGAACAGAGCGACCCGCCCTACGACAAGATCGTCTATCGGGAGGTCAAGCTGACTCCCGAGTGGAAGCAGTTCTCCGAAGAGTGGGTACAGCAGACGGACACGCCCTCCGGCTGGGCCAAGGTCGACTTCCAGGTCGGGTACAAGGTCGGCGAGATCGAGCTGACCGGGGTCATCATCCGCCTGGTAAAGTGACCCCGCCACCGGAGAGGAACGCGCACCACCCGTCCGTCACGAGAGGACCCGGAGACCGCCGCCCGCATCCGGGCGGCGGTCTCCGTGCTCGATTACACCCCCCGCTCACCTGCGGGGGGCAGACGCGGGTCACCCGAACGTTCGGTGACTGCATGCGCGTCCCGCTCGACCCCATCCCGCACCGTAACCCGCGGCAACGACAGCTTCACCTGGGACTTCCGCTAACCGCCGCGCCCCCCCCCACGGACAGGAATGGCGGGAGGACGCCCGGGGCGGCAGAGGCGATCGGGTCTGGCACGCCACCGCTGCGGCATCAGCCACCGGATCATCGGCGGCTTCGAGCGGTTCCCCACTCTGGTCGCCGGGCACGACCGACAGTGGAAACGGTACCGGGATCAGAAGCGAATGGCGACGCGGTAAAGTCCGTAGCCATAGCAAAGGCCGGGGATGATTCCCCGGCCTTTGCCGTTCGCCCTGATAAGCTAGAGGGATTACACCATGCGGGTCGCGCCGCCGGGGCCGCTCTGGGCGGTCTGGCGGAACGGCAGGCCCATCTGCATGAGCAGGTAGCGGGCCTCCTCGTCCGTGTTGGACGTGGTCACGATGATGATGTCCATGCCCCGGATCTTGTCGATCTTGTCGTAGTCGATCTCGGGGAAGACGAGCTGCTCCTTCATGCCCATGGCGAAGTTGCCGCGCCCGTCGAACGAGTTCGGGTTGATGCCCTGGAAGTCACGCACGCGGGGGAGCGTGACGTTGAATAGGCGGTCGAGGAACTCGTACATCTTCACGCCGCGCAGGGTGACCTTGCAGCCGATGCGCGCGCCGGCGCGCAGGCGGAAGTTCGCGATGGACTTCTTGGCCGTAGTCACGACCGGCTTCTGGCCGGTGATGATGGTCATGTCGCGGATCGCGTTGTCCAGAAGCTTGGGGTCGCCGCCGGTCTGACCGGCCTGGCCGACGCCCATGTTCACGATGACCTTCTCGATCCGCGGCACCTGCATGGGGTTGGTGTAGTTGAACTGCTTGGTAACCGCCGGAACCACGTTCGTGAGGTAGTGCTCCTTCAGGCGCGGGTTTGGGGCGGGGGTGTTCTTGTTATCTGCCATAATACGTACCGTCGCTGTCCTTTCCCTTCGATTACCAACCGAAGGCTCGTACTGCGGCCCCGCGCTCCCGTCCGGGACCGCGGGGCCGCAGGGGTGAGGGTGACTACTTCGCCGCGGCCCGCTCGGGCTCGGGGATCGGCTGACCGCCCTTGACCGCGATACGGGTCTTGGTGCCGTCCTCGTTCTGCTGGATGCGGACGCGGGTCGGCTGACCGTCCGCGTTCACCAGGGCGACCTTGGACAGCGCGATCGGGAGGGCGATCTCGATGCGTCCGCCCACCGGGTTCGGGTCCAGAGGGGTCGGGTTGCCCTTGGTGTGCTTGATGGCGCGGTTCAGCGGGCGCGGGGCGAGGTCATTGCCGTCCTTGTCCTTGCGCGGGGTGTCGTCCACGATCACGACCTTGCCCTCTTTTGCGAGGACACGGGTGACGGTGCCGATCTGGCCCTTGTCCTTGCCGCTGATGATCATCACGCGGTCGCCGGTCTTGATTCGGATCTTACCCTCGTAGGGGATCGGGGGCTTCGGCATCACAGCACCTCCGGGGCGAGCGAGATGATCTTCATGCCGCCCGAAACGTTGGCCTCGCGCAGTTCACGCGCGATGGGACCGAAGACGCGCGTGCCGCGCGGCTCCAGGTTGTTGTTGAGCACGACCGCCGCGTTCTCGTCGAAGCGCAGCGTGGAGCCGTCCGTACGCTTGATCGGCTTCTTGGTGCGGACGATGACCGCCTTCACCACGTCGCCCTTCTTTACGTTCGCGCCCGGCGTCGCGGACTTGACGGCGGCGACGATTACGTCGCCGACGTGGCCCACGCGCGTGGTGCTTCCCTTGAGGACGCGGATGCAGAGCAGGGTCCGCGCTCCCGAGTTATCCGCCGCTTTGAGGCGGGTGTACTGCTGAATCATTCTCTTCTCCTAACGACGCAGCCGACCGCTCTTAATACTTAAAAGGCAGAGGCCGCCCGTCGTTTATCGCCGCCGACTATCCGCCGGACCAGGCGACGCACACTTCGCCCCGCCCGGAGGCAGTCGCCTCCGGGCGGGGCCAGGGGGTGAGGTCCCCGATGCCCGCTCGCGCGCGTATCGAGCTTACTTGGCCTTCTCGACGACGCGAACCAGACGCCAGCGCTTCTCGCGCGACAGGGGGCGGCACTCCATGATCTCCACGGTGTCGCCGGTCCCGCACTCGTTGTTCTCGTCGTGGGCCTTGTAGGCCTTGCTGCGCTTCATGGTGCGCCCGTACAGCGCGTGCTGCTTGAGCGTCACCGTCTGGACCACGATGGTCTTGTCCATCTTGTCCGAGGTCACCAGGCCGCGCACCACGCGCCGCCGGGCCCGCTCCGACTCCGCGCCCTCTTCGGGCGCGGCGGTCGCGGTATTGGTGGTCTCTTCCGCCATGTTACTTCGTCTCCTGCAGTTCGAGCTGCCGCAGGTACGTGTTGAGACGCGCGATGGTCTTGCGCGACTTCGCCAGCGCCGCCGTATCCTGCAACTGCCGCTTTCCCTGCGTGAAGCGCAGGTTCCACAGCTTCTTCTTTTCTTCGTCCAGGCGCTCCGTCAGGGCCGCCCGGTCGAGCTTGGCGAAATCATCGCGCTCGGTCTTCACCTGCGCCAGGTACTTGTCGTCAGCCATGGCCGGTTACTCCTTGCTATCTTCGATCGTCGACGGCGCGTCACCGCCGGCGTTCTCCGCCGCCAGGGTCGTCACCGCCTGGGCCGCCGCCGCATCCTGATCGCGCCGCGTCAGGAACTTGGTCGCGATGGGGAGCTTGTGCGCCGCGAGGCGCATGGCCTCCTTGGCCAGCTCTTCCGAGACACCGGACATCTCGAAGAGAATGCGCCCCGGCTTCACGACCGCGACCCATCCCTCCGGCGCGCCCTTACCCGAGCCCATGCGGGTCTCGGCGGGCTTCTTGGTGTAGGACTTGTCCGGGAAGACCCGGATCCAGATCTTACCACCGCGCCGGATCTTGCGGTTGATGGCGATACGGGCGGCCTCGATCTGGTTGGCGGTCATCCAGCAGGACTCCTGGGCCTGAAGGGCGAAGTCGCCAAAGTCGATATTCGTGCCGCCGGACGCCTTGCCGCGGCGATGGCCGCGGTGCATGCGTCGGAATTTTACTCGCTTAGGTGCCAGCAGGGGCATCGGTTAACCTTCTCCTCCCGAAGTCGCCGCGCCGCCGGAGGGCGCATCACCAGGAGCGCCGCCGCCGCCGCTCTCGCCGCCACGGCTGCCGCCGCCGTAGCCGCCGCCGCCGCCACTGCGGCCGCCGCCACCACCACCGTAGCCGCCGCGACCGCCGCCGCCGCCGTAGCCACCGCCGCCGCCACGACCACCACGGTCGCCGCCGCCGCCGTAGCCGCCGCGACCGCCGCGATCACCGCCGCCGTAGCCGCCACGGTCGCCGCCGCGATCACCGCCGCGTCCGCCGCGACCGCCACGCTCGCCGCGGTCACGCGACGGGGAGGCGGGCGTCTCGACGGGCCGGCGCGCGCCGGGCAGGATGTCGCCCTTGTAGATCCAGACCTTGACGCCGATGTGGCCGTACTGGGTCAGTGCCTCGTCGAAGCCGTAGTCGATGTCCGCGCGCAGGGTCTGGAGCGGGATCTTGCCCTGGCGGTCCTGCTCGCGGCGCGCCATCTCGGAGCCGCCGAGGCGGCCGGAGACCTGGCAGCGGATGCCGCGCACGCCCAGCTTCATGGCGCGAGTGACGGCCTGGCGCATGGCCCGCTTGTACCCGATGCGCTTCTCGATCTGCTGCGCGATGGACTCGGCCACGAGCTGCGCGTTCGTCTCCAGGTGGCGGATCTCCTGGACGCTGACGTGGACGGTCTTGGCCGTCAGCCGCTCCAGGTCCTGCTTGAGCATGTCGACGCCCGAGCCGCCGCGCCCGATGATGATGCCGGGCTTGGCGGTGTGCAGCGACACCTTGACCTGGTTCGCCTGCCGCTCGATATCGATCTTGGCGATCGAAGCGTTGTCCCAGCCCTTACGCTTCTTGGCCATCTTGCGGATCTTGTAGTCCTCAAGGACGAAGGCAGCGTACTGCTTCTTGTCGGCGTACCACTTGCTGTCCGCGTCGCGGTTGACGCCGATCCGGAACCCGATCGGGTGAATCTTCTGTCCCATGTGTCGTTACTCCGCGCCCTTCTCTTCCGTGGTCGTCTCAGCCGCCGCCGCCGTCTCCTCCGCCGGAGCGGTCTCCTCGGCGGGAGCCGTAGTCTCCTCCGCCGGGGCGGTAGTCTCTTCGGCGACCGGGGCCGCGGCGGCCTCGGGCAGCTTGGCGACCGCGAGCAGCGGGGCCTTCTTGCCGCGCCGCTTCATCTCCTGCTCGCGCGGACGGGTCGCGGCCGGGGCCTCGCCCTCCGCCACGATGACGGTGATGTGGCTGGTGCGCTTCAGGATACGGTAGGCGCGGCCCTGGGCGCGCGGCTGAACGCGCTTGAGGGTCGGACCGCCGTCCACGTAGCAGCGGACGACCTTAAGCCAGTCGTCGGTCATGCCGTGGTTGTTGACGGCGTTCGCGACCGCGGAGCGCAGGACGTTCGCGATCTCGTCCGCGGCGTAGTTCGGCGTGAACTTGAGCTGGTCGAGCGCCTCGTGTGCGTACTTGCCGCGGATGGTGTCCAGCACGAAGCGGACCTTGCGCGGCGACATGCGCACGTAGCGGGCAGTTGCTTTTGCTTCCATGTTACTTGACTTCCCCTGCCCTTACTTGCGCATCCGGCTCGACTGGCCGGTGCCGCCCGCGTGCCCCTTGAAGGCGCGCGTCAGCACGAACTCGCCCAGCTTGTGCCCGACCATGTTCTCGGTGATGAACACCGGCACGTGCTTGCGCCCGTCGTGCACCGCGAGGGTGTGGCCGATGAACATGGGGAAGATGGTCGAGCGGCGGGACCAGGTCTTCAGGATCCGCTTCTCGTTCCGCACGTTCATGTCTTCGATTTTCTGCAGAAGTCCGGGGTCCGCGTACGGCCCCTTCTTCAGAGATCGTCCCATAGTATTCTCCTGCCCCGTCTCCGGATTGCTCCGGCGGGAGCGTGGTCAGGCCCCGAACAAGTGGGGCCTGCCAGCGTGGACGCAAACCGCTCCCGAAGGGAATTAGTTGCGCCGCTTGACGATGAACTTGTCCGTCTTCTTGTTGCGCCGGGTCTTGAAGCCGAGCGCGAGGACGCCGGTCGCGGAGACGGGGCCCTTCTTGCGGCCGACGGGCGACTTGCCCTCGCCGCCACCGTGCGGATGGTCCCGCGGGGACATGACGACGCCGCGGACGTGCGGCTTCCGCCCGAGCCAGCGGGACTTGCCCGCCTTGCCCCAGGACTCGTTCTCGTGCTCCAGGTTGCCCACCTGGCCTACCGTGGCGCGGCAGGTCAGCAGGACGCGCCGCATCTCGCTGGAGGGCAGGCGCAGGAGGGCATACTTGCCCTCCTTGGCCATGAGCTGCGCGGAGTTACCCGCCGCGCGGGCCATCTGGCCGCCCCGACCCGGGTAGAGCTCGATGTTGTGCACGAGGGTGCCAACCGGGATCTGGCCGATCTCCATGGCGCACCCCGGCTTGATGTCCGCCCCCTCGCCGCTGGAGACGACGTCATTCACGCTGAGGCCGACCGGCGCGAGGATGTAGGTCTTGACCCCGTCCTCGTACTGAAGGAGCGCGATGCGCGCGGAGCGGTTCGGGTCGTACTCGATCGCGATGACCGTCGCGTTCACGCCGTCCTTCTGGCGCTTGAAGTCGATGATGCGGTACATCCGCTTGTTGCCGCCGCCGTGGTTGCGTACGGTGATCTTGCCCTTGTTGTTGCGTCCGCCGCGCTTCTTGATCGGCTCGAGCAGGCGCTTCTCCGGCTTGTCCTTGGTGATCTCCTGGTAGGAAGAGATCGCCATGAAGCGACGACCGGGCGTGACAGGCTTGTACTGTCGTACTGGCATCTCTCTTACACTCCCTCGAAGATCTGAATGCTCTGCCCCTCGGCCAGGGTGACGATCGCCTTCTTGTAGTCGGCGGTCTTGCCCACGGAGGCGCGGCCAAAGGCGCGGAACCGCTTGGTCTTGCCCTTGACGTTAATCGTGTTCACGGCGACCACGTCCAGCGGCTGGCCGTCGGGCTGCGTGAACAGCGCCTGGACGGCGTCGCGGACCTGGAACTTGTTGGCGTCGCGGTGCACCACGAAGGCGTACCGGCGCTGGCCGTTGATCTCCAGCGCCTTCTCCGTGATGAGCGGGCGCTCGATGACCTGGTATACGTCAGGCATTGGTAGCCTCCTCCGTCTGAGCAGCAGCAGCAGCCTTCTTGCCGGCGGCCGCGCGCTTCTTCGGGGCCGGTGCGGCCTCGGAAGCGTCCGCCCCTGCCGGTGCGGCAGTCGCGACCGTCTCGCCCAGCAGAGCTTCGATCTTCGCGACGGCGTCGCGGGTGATGACGACCGTGCCCCCGTCGACCACGTCCCGGGTCGAGAAGGCGGGCGCGACGCGCAGGGTGACCCCGCCGATGTTGCGCACCGACTTGATCGTGACGTCGTCGAACGCGCCCAGGACGACGAGGCTCTTCTTCGCCCCGCCGTTGACGCCGGTCAGGAACTCGGCGGCGGCCTTGGTCGAGATGGCGCCGCCCAGCGGCAGCTCGTCCACGACGATCAGCTCGCCGTCGGCGAGTTTGGCCGACAGCGCGGCGCGGATCGCGGCGCGGCGCATCTTCTTGGGGATGCTCATGCCGAGGTCGCGCGGGTGGAACGAAAGCGCCACGCCGCCGTGCCGGTAGTGCGGCGCGACGATGGAACCCTGGCGCGCGCGCCCGGTCCCCTTCTGGCGGTACGGCTTGCGGCCGCCCGAGTCGATGTCACTGCGCCCGAGGACGTTCTTGGTGCCCTGGCGAGCGTTCTCCAGCTCTACCCGGACCGCCTGATGAATCAGGGCCAGATTCCGGGGCGCGCCGAAGACGCGCTCGGACAGGACGATATCGCCGGCCGTCCCGCCGCCCTTTGTTTTGATTGCCACTTTAGGCATCTGTAATTCTCCGTAAATGTCGCTAAGACAGGCCCGTATACGAAAGCCGCGCCGCCGCGGGGGTTCGCGGCTGGGGATGCGGCCACAGCACGGGCGGCAGGCAAAGAGGTTGCCCGCAATGACTCCCCATGGGGGCCCGGCGGCTATTTCCGCCGGGCGGGGGTATATAGGTCGCGCGGGTTGTCGCGCGCGGCGTTTACTTCTTCTTGCTGGAGCGGACCTGCTCCGTCTTCTTAGCCTCGCGGATCTCGCGGTGCATCTTCTCGATCATCACCAGGCCGCCGTTCGCGCCGGGGACCGCGCCCTTGATCAGGACCAGGTTCCGGTCGGCGTCGATCCGCACCAGCTTGAGGCCCTGCTGGGTGACGCGCTCGTCGCCCATGTGCCCGGGCTTCTTCGTGCCCTTGAAGACGCGGGCGGCGTCGGTCGCGCCGCTCGACTGCGGCTTGCGCTGGGTCAGCGAGGAGCCGTGCGTCGCGTTCTGGCCGTGGAAGTGGTAGCGCTTCACGACGCCCGCGAAGCCCTTACCCTTGCTCTGGCCGATCACCGCCACGCGCTCGCCCTCGGCGAACACGTCGCCCGCGTTGATCGCCTGGCCGACCTCGACGGACACCCCGTCCTGGACCTCGACCTCGCGCAGGTAGCGCTTGGGCTGAACGCCCGCCGAGGCCAGGTGGCCCTGCTCGGGGCGGGACAGCTTCGTGACCCGGATGTCTTCGTAGCCGATCTGCGCGGCGCTGTAGCCGTCGCGATCGACCGTCTTGATCTGCGTGACGACGTTGGGCTCGACGGCCAGCACCGTTACCGGCACGACCTTGCCTTCCTCGTCGAAAATCTGCGTCATCCCGACCTTTTTGCCGAGAATCCCTCGAACCGACATGGCTTCCTCCACGGCGCACCTGGGGCAGGCGGTCTCCCCCTGCCTTGCGTGACGCGGCTTGATTGTGAACTACTTAGAGCTTGATCTCGATGTCAACGCCGGACGGCAGGTCGAGGCGCATGAGCGCGTCGATGGTCTTCGGGCCGGGGCTCAGGATGTCGATGAGACGCTTGTGCGTCCGCATCTCGAAGTGTTCCATCGACTCCTTGTCGATGGTGGCGGAGCGCTGCACCGTGAAGATGCGCTTCTCGGTCGGCAGGAGCACCGGACCGGAGATGCGCGCGCCGGTCCGGCGCACGGTCTCGACGATCTTCTCCGCCGACTGATCGAGCACGCGGTGGTCGAACGCCCGCAGTCGAATTCGTACCTTGTCTTTTCGCATCTTTTGTTACGCGGCCTTCACTTACTTGCTTGGACTTCGCTACGGCGTAGCGTGAAATTGGCTTTTGCTGCCGGGGCCGCCCTCCGGCATACCCCCAAAACAGACGCACGAAAAAGCGGGGCTGTTCCGTCTCGCTTCGCGGACAGCCCCGCTGCTTAACCTACGCGATGACCTTCGCGACGACGCCGGCTCCGACGGTGTGGCCGCCCTCGCGGATGGCGAAGCGCAGGCCCTCCTCCATCGCGATCGGGGCGATCAGCTCCGCGCTGATGGTGACGTTGTCGCCCGGCATCACCATCTCCACCCCCTCGGGCAGCGTGAGGCTGCCGGTGACGTCGGTGGTCCGGAAGTAGAACTGCGGCCGGTAGTTGTTGAAGAACGGGGTGTGGCGCCCCCCCTCCTCCTTGCTAAGGATGTACACCTCGGCCGTGAACTTGGTGTGCGGCTTGATCGAGCCCGGCTTGGCGAGCACCTGCCCGCGCTCGATCTTGTTGCGGTCCACCCCCCGCAGCAGGATGCCGGCGTTGTCGCCCGCCTCCACGTAGTCGAGGGTCTTGCGGAACATCTCCATGCTGGTCGCCACCGTCTGCCCGGTCGGCTTCAGGCCCACGATCTCCAGCGGCTCGCCCGCCTTGAGCTGCCCGCGCTCCACGCGCCCCGTCGCGACCGTGCCGCGCCCGGTGATGGTGAACACGTCCTCCACCGGCATCAGGAACGGCAGGTCCTTGGGGCGCTCCGGCGTCGGGATGTAGGCGTCCACCGCCTCCATCAGCTTCAGCACCGCCGGCTCCCCGATCTCGGACTGGTCGCCCTCCAAGGCCTTGACCGCGCTGCCCACCACGATCGGCGTGTCGTCGCCGGGGAACTCGTACTTCGAGAGGAGCTCCCTAACCTCCAGCTCCACCAGCTCGATCAGCTCCGGGTCGTCGACCATGTCCGCCTTGTTCAAAAAGACGACGATCGAGGGGACGCCGACCTGGCGCGCCAGCAGGATGTGCTCGCGCGTCTGGGGCATCGGGCCGTCCGCCGCGGAGCAGACCAGGATCGCCCCGTCCATCTGCGCCGCGCCGGTGATCATGTTCTTGATGTAGTCGGCGTGGCCCGGGCAGTCCACGTGCGCGTAGTGGCGGCTCGCCGTCTCGTACTCCACGTGCGCCGTGTTGATCGTGATGCCGCGCTCCTTCTCCTCGGGCGCCGCGTCGATGTCCTCGTAGCGCTTGGCCGTCGCGCCCCCCTGCTTCGCCAGCACCGACGTGATCGCCGCCGTCA
>DATLHN010000753.1:0-2840 GCA_035539875.1 Armatimonadaceae bacterium | reverse complement strand
CTCCCGCGTCTTCCGGGAGGTGTCCGCCCTGGGCGCGGAGCTGAAGGCGCTCGGCACGCAGACGCTGGGCGGGCGGACGCCCGCGCGGGTCGCCGTGCTCTTCGATTGGGAGAACTGGTGGGGGCTGCGCTTCTCCAGCGGGCCCAACGTGGACCTGGACTACCTGAAGGTCGTCCGGGCGTTCTACGGCGCGCTCTACGCGCTCGGCATCCAGACCGACGTGGTCGCGCCCGACGCCGACCTGTCCCACTACGACGTCATCGTCGCGCCCCTGCTGACCATGCTCCGGCCCGAGGACGCCGAGCAGATCGTCGGTCGCGTGCGCGAGGGTGCGACGCTGCTGACGACCTTCTTCAGCGCGATGGTGGACGCGGACGACCAGGTCTACCCAGGCGGACCTCCCGGCCCGCTGACCGAGGTCCTGGGCCTCTGGGCCGAGGAGACGGATGCCCTCCCGCCAACAGCACGGAACGGCATGCGCTTTCCGCACGGCTTCGGCGAGATAGCCGGTTCCGCGGCGTTCCCGGCGACGCTGCTCTGCGACCGGGTACGGCTAGAAGGCGCGACGACGCTGGCGGCGTACACCGACGACTTCTACGCGGGCGAACCCGCCTTCACCGTCAACCAATTCGGGGAGGGCAGGGGATATTACCTCGCTACGCTGCCCGAAGACGGCGGCCTGCGCGCCATCCTCGCCGCGATCTGCGCGGAAAAGGGCGTCGCCTCGCCGCTCGCGGAAGGGGCCGCGCCGCCCGAGGGCGTGGAGGTCGCGGTGCGCGTCTCGCCCGACGGGCGCGAACTGCTCTACCTGATGAACCACGACGCCGACGCGGAAGCGACCGTGCGGCTGCCCGACGGCGACCACGCGGACCTGCTGGCCGGGGGCGAGTCCTTCTCCGGCGAGGTCCCGATTCCGGCGCGCGGCGTCCGCATCCTGAGTCGGAAGGACGGCGCGACCTGATGACCTCCCCGGTGCGGCGGAGCGCCCTGTTGCTGGCCTTCGGGCTGGCGGCGGGGTGCGTTGCGCCGGCGGCATTGCCTCCGCCGTTCCCGACCACCTCCGCCCGCGCCGACGGAAAGCGCGCCGCATTTGCCAGCGAGCCGTACCGGTGGCGCAACGCGGCCATCGTCGGGGGCGGGTTCGTCACAGGCATCCTCTTCCACCCGAAGGAGAAAGACCTGGTCTACGCGCGCACCGACGTCGGCGGCGCGTACCGGTGGGACGCGAAGGGGAAGCGCTGGACGCCCCTCACCGACGAATTCGGGCTGGACTCCTGGAACTTCACCGGCATCGAGAGCTTCGCGGTCGACCCGAACGACCCGGAGCGCGTGTACCTCGCCGTCGGCACGTACACGAACGACTGGGCGGGCAACGGCGCGATTCTGCGCTCGGCCGACCGGGGGCGCACCTGGCGGAAGACCGACCTGCCGTTCAAAAACGGCGGCAACCAGGACGGGCGCTCGAACGGCGAGCGCCTCGCCGTGGACCCGAACCGCGGGGACGTCCTCTTCTTCGGCACGCGCAACCAGGGCCTGTGGAACAGTTCGGACCGCGGCGGGACCTGGAAGCCGGTGCCGGGCTTCCCCGAGGTCGCTACCTCGGACGCTTCCACGTCCGGGTCCGGGCAGTGGAAGTGGCCCGTGGGCATCGTCTTCGTGGAGTTCTTGCCGGGGAGCGGGAAGCGCGGACAGCCGACGCCGACCCTGTACGCGGGCGTTTCGACGAAGGAGACGAGCCTCTACCGGAGCGACGACGGCGGCGCGACCTGGAAGGCCGTTTTCGGGCAGCCGACCGGATTGCGCCCGAGCCACGCAGCGTTCTCCGCGGGCGCGATGTACGTCTCCTACGGCGACGGACCCGGGCCGAACGGCGTCACCGACGGCGCGGTCTGGAAGCTCGACCTGAAGAGCGGCGCGTGGACCGACGTTACCCCCGTCAAGCCTGCGGAGGGCGACCGGTTCGGCTACGGGGGCGTCACGGCGGACGCGCGGCGGCCCGGCACGCTCATGGCCTCGACCATCGACCGCTGGACCCGGGGCGACACGCTCTTCCGCAGTACGGACGGCGGCAAGACGTGGTCCGACCTAGGGCCTAAGTCCGTGCGCGACAGCCGCGCGGCGCCCTACCTGCGGTGGGGCAAGCCCGCGGCCGACCTCGGCCACTGGATCGGCGACATCGACATAGACCCGCACGACTCCGACCGGGTGCTCTACGTCACCGGGGCGACCATCTGGGCGAGCCGCGACGTCACGGCGGCGGACCGGGGCGGGGCGACCCACTGGTACGTTGGCGCGGAGGGGTTGGAGGAGACGGTCGTCGAGGAGGTGGTCAGCCCGCCGTCCGGCGCGCCGCTCCTGAGCGGCATGCGCGACATCGACGGCTTCCGGCACGAGGACCTGACCGTCTCGCCGCGAACGGGCAGCTTCTGGCCGAACCACAATCACACGACCAGCATCGACTTCGCCGAGCGCGACCCGAGCCTGGTGGCGCGGGTCCACGGCGGGAACAACACGCACGGCTCCTACTCCCGTGACAACGGCAGGACGTGGACGCTCTTCGGGGGCGAACCGACCGGGAGCCGGGGCGACGGCGTGATCGCCGTCTCGGCGGACGGCGCGGCTTTCGTCTGGACGCCGAACGGGGCCGCGCCGCACGTCTCGCGGGACCGGGGCGCGACCTGGGCCGCGTGCGCGGGCCTCGACCCGCGCACCCGCGTCGTCGTCTCCGACCGGGTGAACCCGCGCCGCTTTTACGCGTATGACCGGCAAGAGGGCGCCGTTTTCGCCAGTGCGGACGCGGGGGCGACCTTCGCTCCGGCCGCGCGGGGATTGCCCGGGGG
>DATLHN010000752.1:0-2617 GCA_035539875.1 Armatimonadaceae bacterium | reverse complement strand
CGCAGCAGCGCGGATTCGGCCCCCTTCAGGTCGGGCAGGAGCGAGAAGGCGAGCGCGGCGGCCTCGAACGCCGCCCGCCGCTCGGCGGGGTCGCCCGCCTCCTCCAGCGCCAGCGCGAGCGAAAGGTGGACCTCGGCCCGCAGCGCGTCGGCGCGCGCCCGCTCCCCGTCGATCCACGGCCCAGACAGGTCAAGTCCTTCCAGGAAGCCGCCTGCCGAGAGCGCCCGCGCCACGTCCCGCAGCCGCGCCGCCCGCTCGTCCGGGGCCAGGGTCGCCGACGCCCTGCGGATGGCGTCGAAGGCGTCTCGGGCGTCGGTCAGGTCCACGCCGCCGGAGAGCGTCCCGGGGGCGAGGCGCACGATCCCGCGCTCGCTCGCGAACAGGTCCGCGCCCGCTGCCTGGCGCAGCAGCCGCAGGGCGGTCCTCAGGTTCGACCCCGCCGCCGTCTCGCTCCCGGCGTCGGGCCAGAGCCGCTCGGCGAGGGCGTCCACGGTGCAGGTGGCGGGGTCGAGCGCGAGCGAGGCCAGCAGCGCGAACGCGCGCTTCGAGCGAAGGCGGGTGACCCGCGCGCCGGTGGCGGGGTGGTGCAGGGCGGGGACGCGCCCGAGGGTCGTCAGGTGCCAGCCAGTCACTTGCGATACTTTCCCCAACCCGGGCGAAAAAACCTGTCCGCTCGCACGGCAAGCGGGCACATTGTACACACTCTGTAAACGCGCCGCCCTTTATACTCCCGAGTGGCGGCAGGTCCCGTGGCCGGCGTGACGCCCCGGCGTATCCGTCGTCACGGTGCGAACGTGCCTGCCCGTCTCGGTATCGTGTACGTAGAGAAAGAGCCCGCGTCGCTCCTGCGGAAGCGGCGCGTGGAGAGAAGAGGGCGATTGATCACGATCTTGGGGGCGTGGAACTCCTCACGCCCCGAACGCAGCACTCCCTCCACCAAAACCATTTCCGCATCGAGCCACCCTCGGAAAGGTCTGTCCTTCATGCCGCGTATTTCCCGCCGGTCCGGATTCCCGCCGGTGCCCTCGACGGTCGCCGCATTCCTGCTCGCGCTGCTGCTTGCGCTCTTTTGCGCCTACGAGCCTTCTGCAGCCCAGAAGCCGAAGCCGCTCAACCTCGGCCCGGCCATCGGCAAAGACTTTGCCGCCTTCGAGAAAGTGCTGGGCAAGCCCGCCCTGGTCGAGAACGGGCCGGCCGTCGCGGGCGCGGACACGCGCCCGGTGGAGACCCGCTACTACCGATTCCCCGGCGTCGTGCGCGTCCTCCTCAAGCGCGCCGCGCCCGAGCCGCGCGTCTCCTACGTTGAGGTGCAGCTGCCGAAGAGCGCGTCTACCCACTGGAGGGACGCGCTCAAGCGCGTCGGTCTGGACCCGAAGGCTGCCACGGACGTGTTCACCTTCGCCGACGGTGTTTCGACCGGCATGAACTACAAGGGGTCGCGCGTCCAGTGGGCGCCGCGCACCGTCGAGGGGACGAGGGACCACCGCTTCTGGATCGAGGTGAACGGCGCGACGAAGCCGCAGAAGAGAGCGACGGTAGCGGCGGTCTGGCCGCCGAAGCTCGCGCCGCTCGCCGGGAAGGGACTCGCGCAGTACGAGGCGCTGCTAGGACGGCCGGTCTTCGTCGCGGCGAAGCGCCGCAGCGGGCCGAACGGGCCGACGCAGGAGGAGCGCACCTACAGCAACGACGGCTTCGGCGACGGCCCCAAAGTCATCCTCCGGGTGGAGAGCGAGGCGAATCCTGCCGTGCGCGCCCTCGAGGTCTGGTTCCCGAAGCGGCAGGTCGCCACCGGGCAGGCGGCACTCAAAGCGGTAGGAATCCCCCCGGGCGGCGTCAAGGCCGTTCGCACGGCGGAGGGGTTCACGGCCCTGACCGGCGTGGCGGGCCTGCACCCGCGGGGCAACCTGTGGACGCCCTACGGCGACGGGCCGGTTCCGACGGAGGCGACGACGGAGGCGCGGCCCGACTACGACGTCCTTACGCTCTACGTGCCCGCGCCGGAGTCTGCACCGGCGCGCGGCGGGGCCGTCGCCCCCGCGCCTTCGGCGGCCCCCGCGCCGGCACAGACTCCGGTGCCCGTGGTCGCGAAAGCGTCCGCCTCCTCGATCGTCTTTCCCGCCCCGGCGTGGCAGAAGCCCTACGCCGTCGCCGTCAGCCCGGACGGCAAAGCCGCCGAGGTCCTCGCGTGGCACGGCGGGGACGGCCTCTTCCGCTACGCCTGGAAGCATCCCGCGACAAAACTCACGCGGGTGGGCAAGGTATCCGCGGGCTACGTCCGGGGGGGAGACAAGGCAAAGCTGGATCGGGAGCTGGAGGGGCTGAAGGCGGCGATGGCGAAGCGGCTCGGACTGGCGCCCGCGGGGGAGGCGAAGCGCGCCGCGCTCCTGAAGGCCTGGCAGGCTCAGAACGCGGGCAGTCGCCAGACCGAAGGGGGCGTGTTCCCGCGCTATCACGCCGCGGCGATCTCGGCGGACGGGGCAGTGGCGGTCGGGACCGACGGGGAGGGGGGCTGCTTCGTGTGGCGCCGCGGCGAAGGCTTCGCAAATCTGAACGCGGCGTTCGGCCTCGACGACGCGAAATTCAGCTACCAGAGCCTCCTGAGCCTTTCGCCGGACGG
>DATLHN010000751.1:0-3605 GCA_035539875.1 Armatimonadaceae bacterium | reverse complement strand
GCCTTCACCCGAGGGCGCGGACGCGGCGCACCGTGACCGGGTCGGACGCCGACCACTCCCCGCCGCTGCCGTCGCCGTCGCGGGCGGCGAGCAGGCGGACGTGAAGCTCGCAGACCGAACCGGTGAACGACGCCCCGCCGTCGAGGGCGAACGTGACGCCCTCGCGGAAGCTCGGCGCGGTGACCTCGACGACCGCCGCGGTGAGGGCGAGCGTCGGGTTCGTCTCGCCCGTCAGGTCGCGCCAGTGCGCGGGCTCGCCCGGGTCCGGGTCGGAGACGGTCGCCACCTGCCAGCGCAGCCGCCCGTACCCCGGGTCTACCTCGCCGTTCACCACGGCGACCAGTCCGTCGCGGGAGACCGTGGCGGACGCCGCTTTGGGCGGCGGGAGCGGCGGCGGCGGTTCCGGCTCCGGCGGGGCGGCCGGATACGGGGCGGCGTACTCCTCGCGCGCGGGGTTGCGCAGGTCGGTCACGCGCGCCGCGCCGTCCGCGCCCGGCGTGACGACGACGACGGATACGGGCTCGGCGTCCGCGGGGTGCATGGCGAACACGGCGACGGGCGGTTCCGCGCCTTGTGCGGCGTCTCCGTCCTCGCGCCGCAGGGCGAAGACGAAGAAGCTGATGCCGTCCTCCAGCCAGTGGTCGAGCGGCTTCGGGTCGTCGGTGCGGCGCGGGCGCAGGGCGCGGTACTCCGCGGAGCGCTTCAGCGGGGCGAGCAGGCTCAGGTCGGCGCAGGGCAGGTCGGCGCTGGAGACGCCGAACTCGCGCGCGACCCTTTCGTGGATGTCGGCCGGACCGGCCGGCGGGGCGGGGTCCCCTCAGCGGCGTGCCATATCGGTGTGTGACCTCCTTTTCCAGGGGTGGGATAGCCGCCCGGGCCGTTCGTCCCGGCCCGGGCGGATTCGTGCGCGACTGCGCGCGCGTGCGGCGTTAGCTACAGTCCACCGTGGTCGTGGTGCACTGCGACACCTTCTTGGTGGCCGTCGCCTTGCAGCCGTTGGCGTCCGTCACCTCGCAGGAGATCGTCTTGCAGTTGCCGTCCAGGGTCGGTCCGTAGTTGAACGTGTTCGAACTGCCGGACGCGCCGCCGGACCCGTTGACCTTGAAGTTGTAGCTCTTCGCTCCGGTGCCTCCGTTCGCGGTGGCGGTGAAGACCAGCTGTCCGTTGCAGTTGTTCTGGCCGGTGACGCCGAGGCTTACCGTCAGTTCCGGCGGAACGGTGACGGAGAAGTTGCGCTGCGCCGTGCAGCCCGCGGCGTTGGTCGCGACGACCCTGAGGTTGTGCAGCCCCGCGCCGAGCGTGACCGTCTTGGTGCAGCAACCGGTGGAGTCGCCGACGGCCGTCCCGAGCGACGTCGTCCCTTCGAAGAACTCGAAGTTGATGGTGCCGCCGCCGCTGGCGCACGCGGAGAGGGTCGTGCTGCTGCCGAAGCAGGCGGGAGGCGTGCCCGACGCCGAGCTGACGCTGATCGCGGTCACGTTCATCTGATGCGTCGCCGTCTTGGTGCAGCCGTCATCCATGGCGACGCTGCCGGTCAGGAGGCAAGAACCGGAGAACGTTACTTTGTACGTCGCGCAGGTCTCGTCGTCGTTGAGAGTCGGCGGTCCGATCACCGCGTTGCCCGGAGGGTTGGCGGCGAGGCTGAAGGTGAACGGTTCCGGACCGGACCCACAAAGCACCAGCGTGGAGGTTCCGCCGCAGACCGGGGTGCAGGTGTCGTTCGCGTCGTCCGGGTCGTTGACGCAGGTCAGGCTGATGCCGCGCCCCTGGATGCAGATGTGCTGATGCCGGCACTTCGACGAGATCTGCCTATCGGGCGGGCAGGAGTCCTGCCCGGGGACCGTCCAGCTTACCGTAGAGCAGGGGGCCTCGCACCGTCTCCGTCCGTCGTCCGCCGCGCTTCCGAAGCAGACCAGGCCCGAGTTGCACGGATAGTTATTGATGAAGCCCGTCATCACCTGCGTGGTCTTGCCCGGGCAGGCGGCGCCGCCGTTCAGGATAATGTCCTGCACGGGGAACGGGCCGCCCGCCAGGTGGAGGGTGATACAGCCGCGGTCGGAGGCGGCGTTGTTCGCGACCGTGAACGCGACCTCGGCATTGAAAAGTCCCGTACAGGTACACGGCTCGTTCAGGATTTCGCCCGTGCCGATTATTTCCACGTCGCCGGCGGTGCACTGGAAGGTGCTGAGGTCGTCGGCGAGGGCGGACGCGCCGCCGAGGTGGAAGCGCCCGCGCTCGTCGCGGTCCGCGAGCAGGGCTCCGGCGACCGCCGCGCCCATCGCCGCCGCCTTGAGGAAGGCGCGTCGGTTCCAGGGTGCGTTGCCGCCGTCGGTGGTTCGCGTCGGCACCACGGCCGGCGCGGGGGTGATCATTTCCTCATGGGCGACGCCGTCGTCGCTCGTACCGATGGCCGAAATCTCTGCCTTCGCTCCATCGATCTCGCTCATTGTGACACCTCTCTCTTCCCCTCGTTCGCGCTCGCCTTCCTGCCCGGAGGAGGGCGGGGCGAACGTCATCTCTCAGGTCACGCACGCACGGGCCGAAGGGCGCGACGGGCGGGCACATACGCGTGGGGCGGCGGCGGTCGGCGCAAGGGGCGCGCCTGAGGGGGTCGCTTATCGCGCATGAGCGGGTTGTTGTGGCGTCCGTTCGGCGACAACCCGATAGTCTACTCCAGCCCTGCTCCCGCTCAGGCGGCGGGTTTGGCTGCGCCGTCGTCCTTCCCGTCGTCGGTGGCGGAATGGCGCAGCTCGCGGATCGCCTCGCCCATGCCGCGGGCGAGCTGGGGCAGCTTCGCCCCGCCGAAGATCAGCACGAGGATACCGGCGATGATCAGGATCTCCGTCGTGCCGATGTAGGCAACGAGTGTCCCGTATTCGACCACTGTGTTCCTCCCTCCTCCCACACCCGGGGTCGCCGGTCTCTGCCCGCGGCCGGCCTTTTAAAGGGCGACGACAGCAAACACAACACAAGACGTTGGGTTCTCGTTTCGCCGCTGTCGTCGCCATTTCGGGCCGGGTTCCCCGGCCCGGCTAAACTTTACCTCCACTTAGGCACAATTACCTGGTTTAGTTTTGGTATTTTCTGGGTAACGGTAAACGTTTTGCAATATCGGCGCGAGTCCCCGGTCCGCGTCTTTGCGGTGTGAAATAGTAGACAGGCGCGGGTGTGATGGGCCGTCAAAAGTCGAGCGCGAGGGAGAGCGGCGCGGCGGCGGTGGGCTCGGCCGCCGAGACCGGGTTCTTGTCCGGCGCGGGCGCGTCCGCGGGGTCGGCGAACGGTAGCGAAAGCTGGCGGGCGGGGGGCACCGCGGCGCGGCGGCGCGCGACGGGCACGGGCCGCGCGCACCGGGCCTCGGCGGCCGTGACCGGCCGGTAGCCCTTTTCCAGCTTCTCGGCGACCAAGCGGTCCGTGCCCGTCGCGCGCCGCCGCGCCGCAGTGGTGCCCCCCGGCCGCCAGCTTTCGCTTCCGTTCGCCGACCCCACGGACGCGCCCGCGCCAGACGAGAACCCGGTCTCCGCGGCCAAGCCCGCCGCCGCCGCGCCGCTCTCCCTCGCGCTCGACTTTTGACGGCTCATCACACCCACGCCTGTCTACTATTACAC